>JANOTM010000211.1:0-3724 GCA_031416355.1 Gammaproteobacteria bacterium | reverse complement strand
GCCCACCCGCGTCTCATAAACAAAATAAACCAGCGGTATCACCAGCAGCGTAAGCACGGTGGAGGCGAAGGTGCCGAAGATCAGCGACACGGCGAGTCCGCCGAATACCGGGTCCACGACCATGATGGCGGTGCCGAGGATGATGGCGAAGGCGGTGAGCAGTATCGGGCGCATGCGCGTGATGCCGGCTTGTAGTACCGCCTCGCGCAGTTCATGGCCCTGACGGCGGAAGTCTAGGATGAAGTCGATGAGCAGCAGGGAATTGCGCACCACGATGCCGGCCAGGGCGATGACGCCGATCATGGAAGTGGCAGTGAAATATTGGCCCATGATGGCGTGGCCCGGCAGCACGCCGACGATGGTCAGGGGGATGGCACCCATGACGATGACGGGGGTAGCGAAGGAGCGGTAATAACCCACCAGGACCAAATAGATCAACACCACGGCCACGGCGAAGGCCGAGCCTAGGTCGCGGAACACGTCCAGGGTCAAGCGCATCTCGCCGTCCCAGCGTACGCTATAACCTAAGGTGTCGGGATCGGCCATGAAGTATTGATTCAGCTTAACGTCGCCGGGTAACGGATGCTCACGCAAGTGCTGCCACATCTTAAGCACCGCGTATACCTGACTGGTGGAGCCGAGTTCGCCGCTGACGTACACCACCGGGCGCTGATCCTTGTGCAGTATCGGCTTGGGCGCGGTCACCGCCACGATGCTGGCGATGTCCGTGAGCGCCACCTGGTTGCCCAGGGGATTGGTAAAGAATATTTTGCGCAGGTCCGCGGGCGCGGTGCGGTCGGCCACGGGAATTTTGAAGCGTATCGGCACCGGTTCTTTTTCTTCTTCGAAGTGCACGGTACCAATGTTATAACCGGCGAGAAAGGTCTGCAGGGTTTCGGCCACTTGTGCCGGCAGGATACCCGCCAGGGCCGCCTTCTCGCGATTGACGTCGATGCGATATTCGGTGGTGTCGGCGGTATCGCTGTCGTCCACGTCGACCACGTCCACGGTATTGGCGAAGACCTCGCGCCGCAGGTCCGCGGCGATTTGCCGCAGGCGGTCGTAATCCGGGCCATAGAGTTCGGCCAATATCGTGGCGCGCACCGGCGGGCCCGGTGGGTCTTCCACCAGCTTGATATTGGCGCCGGTGGCGCGTGCCAGGGCCGCCAGAGGTGGACGCAGATCGAGCACGATGTCGATGGAAGATTGATCGCGCGCCGCCTTGTCGCGCAGATTGACGCGCACCTCGGCCACGTGCGGTCCTTGTTTCAGCCCGGCGCCGCGCAGTAGTCCGTTGAAGTCCATGACGCCGGATTCGCCCACGGTGGATTCATAGTTAGCGACTTGCGCATGGGCGCGCACGATGTCGCCCACGCGCCGCACCACCCGGTCCGTGTCTTCCAGACTCGTGCCTTCGGGCATGTCCACGGTGATGTTGACGGTGTTGGTGTTGTTCTTGGGCAGCATGCGGAACAGGACGAGATCGAAGGCCGGCATGACCAGCACAATAACGAGCAGCAGGGCGGTGCCGAGAAAGAAGGCGTTGCGCGCGCCGCGGCTATCGAGTAGCCGCCGCATGATAGCCGCATACGTTCTTTCGAGCCAGCCGGCGCCGTGCTCGGCATGCTGGCCGGGGGTCAATTTTAGCCAGCCATAGGCGGCCCACGGTGCCACGGTATAGGCGATGACGAGTGACGTGATCATAGCCACGGGTACGTTGAAGGGAATCGGCCCCATGTAAGGGCCCATCATGCCGGCCACCCAGAACATGGGCAGGAAGGCGAGTACCACGGTGAAGGTGGCGAGGTTGGTCGGCCGGCCGATTTCATTGACCGCCCGCACCGTCGCGCCCAGGCGATCAGCGCCGGCCTTGGCGTAATGGCGGAAGATATTTTCGATCACTACAATGGAGTCGTCCACCAACAGACCCAGGGACAGGATCAGGGCGAACAAGGTGATGCGATTAATGCTCTGACCCGCGACCATGCCCACGCTCAGGGTGATAAAAAGTATCAGCGGTATGGTGATGGTCACGATGCTGGCGGCGCGCCACCCGAGGAAGGCGACCAGCAGTATCACCACCGTGCCTATGGCGATGGCCAGATGTTCCATGAGCAGATTCACCGCGTCGTTGGCGCGCTGACCGTCGTCGCGCGTGATGTTGACGTGGACTTGGGGCGGAATCGTAGTGGGCGTGATGCGTGCGAGTTCGTGTAACACGTCGCGTGCCACACGCACCGCATTGGTGCCCTTGAGCTTGGCCACCGCCAGGGTGACCGCGGGCGTCTCGTAGTCCAGGGTGCGTTGGCCCTCGAAGGCGGGCCCGTAACCGATGCGGTGCACACGTTCGATTTCCCCCGGCCCATCGTTAATATCGGCCACGTCTTTAAGATACACCGGCCGGTGGCCGTACAAGGCCACCACCAGGTTGCGCACCTCATCCGCCGAGCGCAACATGCCGCCGGCGCTGACGCTGCTCACGCGATTGTGGTTCACCAGGTTGCCGGCGGGTATGTCGATGTTGGTCGCCTCCAGCACGCGCCGGATATTGGACAGGGTGACGTTGTAGCGCTGCATGCGCTCGAGATCGAGGTTGACGTTGATCTGGCGCACGCGCCCGCCGTGTATGAAGGAGACCGAGGTACCATCCACGCGCCGCAGGTGCTCGAGCACGTCGTTGGCGATCTTGCGCAAACGCCGGTCGTCCATGGCGGCGGACGACAGCGAGATCGTGAGTATGGGAACGTCGTCCACGTCCACTGGTTTTATCAGCGGTTGCTGCGTGCCCGGGGGCATGCGATCGAGGTTGCTCATGATGCGATCGTAGAGTTTGACCAGGGAGTCTTCTTTGTCTTGCCCCACGTAGAACTGCACGCTTACCACGCCCACCGAGTCCATGGCGATGCCGTAGGTATGTTCCACGCCGCTCATGCCCTGCAATATGGCCTCCAGGGGTTTGACGATGAGCTGCTCGATTTCCTTGGGCGACGCCCCCGGTTTGGCGACAATGACATTGGCCGCCGGCACCACGATCTGGGGATTTTCCTCGCGCGGTGTCATGGCAATGGCGAATATCCCCGCCAGCAGCGCCATCACGATGATCAGGATGGTCAGCTTGCTGTTGATAAAATACTGGGTAATGCGGCCGGCGATGTTCAGCGGCATGTCGGTTTTATCGTTTTTCTTCGGGCCCTGCGCCATGCCTATCTCCTACTGGGTCGCCATCGGACTGCCGTCGTGGATGTCGGCCAGATCACCCAGTACCAGGGTTTCGTTCCCGGCCAGGCCGCTTAAGACTTCCAATTGGCCGCCGTTGATTTTGCCCACGTGTATCATGCGGAAACGCGCCTGGCCTTCCTGCAACACGTAAACCCCCGGTAAGCCGCCGCGCTCGACGTAGGCGCCGCGCGGGATAAGTATGCGTGCTTTGCGTGATGGGTCGTTAGCGGTTTTCAGTGTCATGACCGGGCGCTCCACCGCGGGCAGAGCCAAGGGCGGTGTCGCGGCCGGCTCGCGACAAGCGGAGAGGAAAATCAACGCCACCAGGACACTAGTGCAGACGAATGCGGTGCTCAGCTTAATCATGCGATGTGCTTAGAGTCCTTAACAAAATGATTGGATCTTGCTTCAAGTTCCGGCCCTCACCCCTACCCCTCTCCCGCGGGAGAGGGATTTTAAGCCCTTCTCCCTCCGGGAGAAGGGTGGGGATGAGGGTGAAGGCGAC
>JANOTM010000210.1:0-22406 GCA_031416355.1 Gammaproteobacteria bacterium | reverse complement strand
TCTCGGCGTATGACGCGTCTTACCTCGAACTTGCCATGCGCACCGGTCTACCGCTAGCAACCTTGGATGAAGACTTGCAGAAAGCCGCAAAGAAAGCAGGTGTGAAACGGTTTGTTACATAGTGAGGTTGGCGTTATGGTGGGGCGATAGACCCCTTGCATGGCCCCCTGCCGGTACCCGATACTATTACCCATGGACGACCCAATTTCTCTCATCAATCATTTCCTGATCGCCATGCCTAACCTGGGCGATCCGAACTTTTCACGCACCGTCACCCTGATCTGCGAACACTCAGACCAGGGGGCTCTGGGGATTATTATTAATCGCCCCATGGACCTCAGCTTAAGAGATGTACTAGCGCAAATGAACATAGACCCGCACGATTCCGTGCCGCTGGATATACCGGTACACCTGGGTGGTCCCGTCAATACCAAGCAGGGATTCGTGCTACATGAGCCCTTGGGGCATTGGCAGTCTACTCTGCCCATTAGTGCGACCTTGGGGGTATCCACCTCGCGCGATATTCTGGAAGCCGTGGCGCAAAATCGTGGACCGGACCGGTACTTCTTGGCCCTGGGTTATGCTGGATGGTCGCCCGGCCAATTGGAACAGGAAATCGCCGATAACGCCTGGCTCAGCGGCCCGGCGGACAATAAAATTCTGTTCAGCACGCCAGCGCCGGGGCGCTGGCGTGCTGCCGCTGGCCTCCTGGGGGTGGACCTGACCACCCTATCCGGGGAAACGGGTCACGCGTGAAACCGGGTACTTATCTCGGCTTCGATTACGGCAAGAAACATATCGGTGTGGCGGTGGGGGGCGAGGAAACCCGCATGGCCCATGCCCTGACCACCGTGGCGAGCCATCACGATCAACCCGACTGGGAGCACATCGGGCGTTTGATCCAGGAATGGCAACCGTGCGCCCTGGTGGTGGGCCTGCCACTGAATATGGACGACAGTGAAAATCCCATGACCCAGGCGGCAAAGAAGTTTGGTAATCGCCTGCAGGGCCGTTACAATCTACCGGTACATATGGTGGATGAACGCCTGACATCGGTAACGGCAAAAAATACCCTGTTGCAAGCCGGCGTCCCCTATAAGCGTCGCCTGTCTAAGATCGATAAACTGGCGGCGCAAACCCTACTCCAGGCGTTTCTGGACGAGCGAGAAACTCGGCATGCCCCAAACGACCATTGATATCGCCGCAACGCTCGCCTACATGGCCGACGAACTGCGTCCCTTGCTGGCGCGCAATCCCATCATGATCGGCGTGCACACCGGCGGGGTATGGGTGGCTGGACGCCTGCATAGCATACTGGGCCTGACCGAACCCCTGGGCACCCTGGATATCTCTTTTTATCGCGACGACTTCACCCGTGTCGGCGTCAATCCGCAAGTCAAGATTTCCAACTTGCCGGTGAACCTGGAAGACCGGCACGTCATCCTGGTGGACGACGTGCTGCACACCGGCCGCACCATACGCGCGGCGCTAAACGAGATCTTTGATTACGGCCGTCCCGCTTCGGTAACCTTGGCGGTATTGATTTGCCGCGATGGACGCGAACTGCCGATAGAAGCCCAACTCATCGGCCATACGCTCAAACTAAAAGCCCGCCAGCATATCAAGCTCACCGGGCCGGAACCGTTGCAATTAAACGTTCAGGAGACCGGCGGTTGATCCAGCAGGATGTGCAATTCGATTCCGCCCGGCGACTGCGCCATCTCCTGACCATTGAAGGCATACCCCGTCAGACCCTGCTGGACATACTCAATACCGCCGAATCTTTTATGTCGGTGGGTGAGCGCGAAATCAAGAAACTGCCGCTGCTGCGCGGCAAGACCGTCGTCAATCTGTTTTTCGAATCCAGCACCCGCACCCGCACCACCTTCGAGATCGCCGCCAAGCGTCTGTCGGCGGACGTGATCAACATCAACACCGGCGTCTCCAGCACCTCCAAGGGCGAAACCCTGCTGGATACGGTGCGCAACCTGGAGGCCATGCACACCGACCTGTTCGTGGTGCGCCACAGCGAATCCGGTGCCGCCCATTTAATCGCCCAGCATGTACCTGCGCACGTACATATCATTAATGCCGGGGACGGACGCCACGCCCACCCGACCCAGGCGCTGCTCGACATGTTCACCATACGCCGCTACAAGGGCGCGTTCGAAAACCTGCGCGTGGCCATCGTCGGCGACATCCTGCATTCGCGCGTGGCACGCTCCCAGATCCATGCGCTGACGACGCTGGGGGTGCCGGAGGTGCGTGTCATCGCACCCCAGACCTTACTGCCGACGGCGGTGGAACGACTCGGAGTAAAACCCTATTCCGACATCCATGCCGGCCTCGACGGCGTGGATGTCATTATCATGCTGCGGCTGCAACGCGAGCGCATGAGCGGCGCCTTGATTCCGAGCGAACAGGAATACTTTAATCTGTACGGCCTGACCCGGGAGAAGCTCGCCTACGCCAAACCGGACGCCATCGTCATGCACCCGGGGCCCATGAACCGCGGGCTGGAAATCGACTCCGCAGTGGCCGACGGACCGCAATCGGTGATCCTGCCCCAGGTCACCAACGGCATCGCCGTGCGCATGGCGATCATGGCGCTGATCATGGGCGGCCAACCGGCCGCAGACACGAGGCGCACGGAATGAATCTCGTAATCCAAGGCGGGCGCTTGATCGATCCGGCCCAGGGTGTGGACGCGGTGCGCGACGTGTACATCGACGACCACGGCTTCGTCGTCGGCATCGGCCAGGCACCGGACGGATTCGGCAGTCACAGCATTATCGATGCACGCGGCAAGATTGTGTGCCCCGGGCTCGTGGACCTGCGCGCGCGTCTGCGCGAGCCGGGCCTGGAATACAAGGCCACCATAGAAAGCGAGGCGCGCGCCGCGGTCGCCGCCGGCATTACTACCCTGTGCTGTCCGCCCGACACCTACCCTGTCATCGACACCCCCGCCATGGCACAGATGATACAGCAGCGCGCCTGGCGTTTCGGCTTGGCCTTTGTGCATCCTTTAGGCGCCCTGACCCAGGGACTGGAAGGCAAGCTGCTCACTGACATGGCGACTTTGGACGAAGCCGGCTGTGTCGGTATGAGCAACGGACTGGTGCCAGTCACCGACACCCTGGTGATGCGGCGCGCCATGGAATACGCCGCGAGCTTTGGATTAACGGTGTTCCTGCACGCGGAGGACCCGTGGCTGCGCAACGGCGGTTGTGCCCACGAAGGCGAAGTCAGCACGCGTCTGGGTCTGCCGGGTATACCGGAGGCCACCGAAACCGTAGCAGTGGCGCGCGACCTGGCGCTCATCGAACAGACCGGGGTGCGCGCGCACTTTTGCCAACTGTCCAGCGGCCGCGCCCTGGCCATGGTGGCGGAGGCGCAGAAACGCGGGCTGCCGGTGAGCGTCGATGTCACCGCCCATCACCTGCATCTCACGGAACACGACATCGGCTACTTCAACACCCAGTGTCACGTGCTGCCGCCGCTGCGCGCCAGCCGCGACCGCGACAGCCTGCGCCAGGCATTACAAAACGGCGTCATCGGTGCCATGTGCTCGGATCATCAGCCGCACGAACCGGACGCCAAGCTCGCGCCCTTCGCCCAATCTGAACCAGGCATATCGGGTTTGGAAACACTATTGCCACTGGCCCTAAAACTAGTGGATGAGGGCATCCTTACCCTCAACGCCGCCATTGCACTGTTAAGTCACAAGCCGGCGGAAATCCTCGGCATCGATGCCGGTCAGCTCGGCATCGGCGCCACCGCCGATGTCTGTATTTTCGATCCCGATGCCTGGTGGACGCTGACGGAAAGCCATTTTGTCAGCCGTGGGCACAATAGTCCTTTCCTCGGCTGGGAATTCCGCGGGCGTGTTACCCATACCCTGGTGGGGGGGGAAGTGGTGTTCGAACTAGGGGCAACAACTTAATCATACAAGTAGGTTTTCTGCAGACCCGCTCACCCCTGTATCGAAGTCAATTCGGAAATTCTCGCCCGCGCTTGCAACACCGACTGGGACAGTCTTTCGCCGCCGAACTCGTCGTTTCCAATATAAACAAACGTCACATCGGTCACCCCGATGAAACCGAAGAGCACCCGCAGATAAGGATCGAGGTGATTGAGGTGCGCTAGGCGACCACCGCTTTCGTAACCCGAGTCTCCAGTGGCAACGATGACGAAAATCCGCTTACCGTGGACGAGGGGTTTATATGGCTGAAATTTATCCTCCGGGTCGAAGGCAAACGTGCGCCTGATGCGGATTATTTGGTCGATGTACGCCTTAAAAACCGAGGGAACGCTAAAGTTATACATGGGTAAACCAATGACGAAGATATCGGCCGCCAACAGTTCGTCGACCAAATCGTCGCTAGTCTTCAGCGTCTCCCGCATCTGCTGCGTGAGCTTATCAGGTGGCGTAAAGGCAGCCGCGATCCACGCTTCATCCACGTGCGGTGGAGGATGGTGTCCCACGTCGCGGTAAACGACGGTATCGGTGGGACGGGTCTCCAGCCAAGCGTCGATAAACTCCCTCGTCAGGCGGCGTGTGTGCGAACGGTCGCTACGCGGACTCGCATCGATGTGAAGTACTTGCGCCATCTTTTTCTCCGATCGAAAAATTAACCTGGAATAATTCGAAAGGTGGAGTATGCACAAGATGGAGCCAACGCATAAGTACGCACATAATCTATATATACTATCAAAATGGATACCACAGAGACGCAGAGATGACTAAAAGAAAGCACGATCTGGGCTACGGATGCCCGATGGAAACCACGCTTGACGTGATCGGGGGCAAATGGAAGGGGATTGTGCTGTACCGACTGCTCGATGGCACGGCACGATTCAATGAACTAAAGCGATTAATGCCTAAGGCGACACAGCGGATGTTGACCTTGCAACTTCGGGAGTTAGAGCACGATGGCGTAATACACCGTAAGGTATACGCGGAGGTGCCGCCAAAGGTCGAATACAGTCTGACTGAGTTTGGTCATAGTCTCAGGCCGATACTGCTAATGATGACGGACTGGGGCATGAAGTATCAGAGTATGGCTAAACGGATTCGACCCACCGACGTGACCTTAAGCCAATAAAACACACGCTCATAAATTTTGTCGAAGTTGGGTGGCCGTCAGAACGTCACATTGCGCATGGAATCGCCCAGTTCCTGACCCTTGGCATCCTTGCCTTCGAGTTTGACGCGCAGACGTAAATCGTTGACCGAATCCGCGTTGCGCAGCGCATCATCGTAGCTGATGAGTCCGGCCTCGTGCAGAGTAAATAGAGACTGGTCGAACGTCTGCATGCCGGCCTAGGTGGACTTGGCCATGAGTTCCTTGATGCCGTGGATCTCGCCCTTGAGGATAAGATCGGCAATCAGCGGCGAGTTGATCATGACCTCCACCGCCGGCACCCGGCCCTTGCCGGTCTTGATGGGAATCAGGCGCTGGGAGATCACCGCCTTGAGGTTGAGCGACAGATCCATCAGCAGCTGGTTGCGCCTATCCTCGGGGAAGAAGTTGATAATGCGGTCCAGGGCCTGATTGGAACTATTGGCGTGCAACGTCGCCAGACATAAGTGCCCGGTTTCGGCGAACTGTACGGCGTATTCCATGGTCTCGCGCGAGCGTATTTCGCCTATGAGTATCACGTCCGGCGCCTGACGCAGGGTGTTCTTCAGCGCGGTATCGAAGGTTTGCGTATCCACGCCCACTTCGCGCTGGGTGATAATGCAGTTGCGGTGTTCATGCACGAATTCGATCGGGTCTTCGATGGTGATGATATGGCCGTAACTGTACTCGTTGCGGTAGCCCACCATGGACGCCAAGGAGGTGGTCTTGCCGGAACCGGTGGCACCGACAAAAATCACCAGGCCGCGCTTGGTCAGGGCGATATCCGCCAGGACCTTGGGCAAGCAGAGTTCGTCGAATTTGGGGATCTTGGTCTCGATGGTGCGCAGCACCATGCCGACACGCCCCTGCTGCATAAATATATTCACACGGAATCGCCCCACTTCCTGCGGCGAAATGGAGAAATTGCATTCGTTGGACGACTCGAACTGGCGGCGCTGCTCTTCGTTCATGATGCCGTAGGCGAAGGCGCGCGCCTGTTCCGGTGTGAGGGCCTGCTTGGTCACGGGTATAACTTTGCCGTCGATTTTTATAGAAGGCGCCACGCCCGCGGTAATAAACAGGTCGGATGCCTTTTTATGCACCATCAGCTTCAGGAGGTCGCTGAACACCATTAGCGTTTACCTCCGGTAGTGGCGCCGCCAGCGGCTATGCTACCGGTGAAATTATCCTTGTTGGCGGCATAACCGCGCGCTTCTTCTTGAGTAACCAGGCGGTTACGCACCATTTCGATCAGGCATTGATCCAGTGTTTGCATGCCTATGCCTTGGCTAGTCTGCATGGAAGAGTACATCTGTGCGATTTTGTTTTCGCGGATTAGGTTGCGGATCGCGGGGGTGCCGATCATGATCTCGTGCGCCGCGATGCGCCCGCCGCTGATTTTCTTTAGCAAGCTCTGGGAAATCACCGCACGCAGGGATTCCGACAGCATCGCGCGCACCATGTCCTTCTCGGCCGCCGGAAACACGTCGACGATACGGTCGACGGTCTTGGCGGCGGAACTGGTGTGCAGCGTGCCGAACACCAGGTGTCCGGTTTCCGCCGCGGTCAGCGCCAGGCGTATGGTTTCCAGATCGCGCAACTCACCCACCAATACCACGTCCGGGTCTTCACGCAAAGCTGAGCGCAGGGCATTGTTGAATCCCAGGGTATCGCGCCCTACTTCGCGCTGATTGATGAGACAGTTTTTACTCTGGTGCACGAACTCGATGGGATCTTCAATAGTCAGGATGTGTTCGTAGCGGCTCTCGTTGACATAGTTGATCATGGCCGCCAGGGTCGTGGATTTGCCGGAACCCGTGGGGCCGGTGACCAGCACGATGCCGCGCGCCTGATCGCTGATCTGCTTAAAGATAGGCGGACATCCCAGCTGTTCCAGGGTCAGCACCTTGGACGGGATCGTTCGAAACACCGCGCCCGGGCCGCGTTCCTGGTTAAAGGCGTTGACGCGAAAGCGCGAGATATTCGGCAGCTCGAAGGAAAAGTCGGTTTCGAGGAATTCCTCGTAGTCCTTCTGTTGCTTGTCGGTCATGATGTCGTAAATCATGTTGTGGACCGTGCGATCGTCCAATGCGTCCACGTTAATGCGCTTGATATCGCCGTCCACGCGGATCAATGGCGGCAGGCCTGCCGAGAGATGCAGGTCGGAGGCGTTTTGCTTGTAGGCAAACGCCAGAAGTTCAGCGATATCCATTACAGGTCTCCAAGGAAACGGTGAGCAAAGCTCGAGATTGGCCAAGCTATTGTTTAGTATAACGGGCGCCTGCACGCACACAAGGCCGACCAACCCGGTCCATAGCCCGTCTTTTCAATAAAATTTCTGCGGACGCGTGCGAATTTAACCGACGAAAGGCCGGAGTACGTTTATCGGACAAAGTGTCCTCCAACAATTAAGGGCAGTGTAAATCTAGGGGCAATACGTAGATCGGTCTTTTACTCTATACAGGTGTCGCTTTACACTGGCAATTCAGGGATCATGAAATCATTACCATGAAACAATACACCATAGGATTTATCGGCGCCGGCAATATGGCGCGCAGCTTGGCTGGCGGCTTGCTCAATAACGGCTGGAGTAAAGACAAGCTCGTGCTTTCCGACCCTCATCCGGAACAACGCCAAGCAGTGATGGATGCCTTGGGCCTCGTTGTCTTTGAACACAACCAAGAGGTGGTGGCGCGCGCCCAAGTACTGGTATTAGCCGCCAAACCCCAGTCCCTGCGCGCCCTCGCCCTCGACATGGCCGCCGCGGTCCAGAAAACCAAACCTTTGGTCATCTCCATTGCCGCCGGCATCCGCGTCCATGATATCCAGCGCTGGTTAGGGGGAAATTTACCCATAGTGCGTGTTATGCCCAATACCCCGGCCCTGGTGGGCGCCGGTGCAGCCGGGCTATACGCCAATGCCCTGGCCAGTGACGCGCAGCGTGATACCGCAGAATCCATCCTACGGGCCGTGGGCACCAGCGTCTGGTTGAAGGACGAGGCGCTCATGGACGTGGTGACTGCCGTCTCCGGCAGCGGTCCGGCCTATTTCCTGCTCGTTATCGAGGCGCTGGAACGGGCCGCCATAGATCATGGCCTGGACCATGCCACCGCGCGCCTGCTGGCCATCGAGACCGCCTACGGCGCAGCCAAAATGGCGCTAGAGGGTGGTGATGAACCTGCCACCCTGCGCGCCCGGGTAACCTCCCCCGGCGGCACCACCGAACAGGCCATCAAGGTACTTGAGGACGCAGGTATAGTGGCACTTTTTCATGACGCCGTGGGTGCCGCCGTGCGCCGCTCACGGGAACTGGCCGATCTCCTGGGAGAAAAATAATGGGTAACTATTTACTGGATGCCGGCGTGTTTTTGCTCGATACACTCGTCAGCCTCTATATCCTGGCGGTGTTGCTGCGCTTCTTGCTGCAATTGGCGCGCGCTGACTTCTTTAATCCCGTGGCGCAATTCCTGGTCATGGTCACCACGCCCACGCTTAAGCCGTTGCGACGCTTTATTCCCGGCCTCTGGGGTATAGACCTGGCCGCGGTGGCGTTACTATTGCTGCTGGAAGGACTACTCGTGTTCCTCGTGGGACCGGGCGGCCACCCCATGCTGCAATTGGGTCTGGTATTCGGCCAGCCACCCCGCGTGGCCGGGCTTATTGTCCTGACCGTGACCGAACTCCTCAAGACCACCCTTTATGTGTATCTATTTATCATTGCACTACGCGCCATCCTGAGCTGGGTCAGCCCCTATCCCAATCCGAATGTGCGCCCTTTGGTACAAATGAGCGAACCGCTGCTGCGACGCGTACGCACCCTGCTGCCGGCCGCGGCCGGTTTAGACTTATCGCCGTTCGTGGCGGGGCTGATTCTGGTGCTATTACTGATGGTCCCTATCCGTATGCTCACCGATCTTGGTATTTTGCTTGCCCGGTGATGGTTTTGCTTGTTTATTTAGAGAAAATCAACGGGAAAGTGCAGATTTTTGGCATAAATGCCCCCACAAGCCTGCCCCATGGTCTAAATTTAGTACGGGAAATCAGATTTCCTGACCATTATGTAACGGGCGTCAGGAAACAATCACTACCCGAGCTTTGGTCTTCTGCCCCAATTAATAAGGAAACTAAACGCCTCTTTTGTACAGAGAACGACCCTCCATGGCTGCGATCGATCCCTTTTCTTGGCGTCTGGCGAATTACAAAAAATGGCGTGACGAACTCACTGCCACCATCGCCGAATACCAAGCGTGGATAGATCACCAAGGACTGGGCCACGGGGCGGAAGATCTGCGCACTTATGAACTGATTGAATCGCTTAAATCCGACAAATTGACCATCGCCCTCGTTGCGGAATTTTCGCGCGGCAAAACCGAACTCATCAACGCACTGTTTTTTTCTGACTATAAACAGCGTCTGTTGCCGACGGAAGCCGGGCGCACCACCATGTGTCCCACCGAGCTACACTACGATGAAAAAATCGATCCCTGTATAAAACTCCTTCCCATCGAAACGCGCGCAAGCGCACTGAGTATCGCCGAATACAAGCGCGCGCGCATCAACTGGACGACCCTGCCGCTACAGTTGAACGATACTAAGAAAATAACCGAGGCATTCAAGGAAATCGCCCGAACAAAACCCGTCACTGTGCGCACCGCCCAAGAACTCGGCCTATACCATCCGGCAGCCGACCCGCAGGGGACGGGTTTAAACGCCGACGGTCAGATCGATATACCAGTATGGCGACATGCAGTCATCAACTATCCCCACCCCTTGCTAAAACAGGGGCTAGTTATTCTCGATACCCCAGGTCTGAACTCTCTGGGCACAGAACCGGAACTCACCATGAGCATGCTGCCTAAGGCACACGTAGTGCTGTTTGTGCTGGCCGCCGACACCGGTGTGACAAAATCCGATCTTGAAGTATGGAACAACCATGTACGCGTCGCCAAAGGCACAAAACAAAATACCTGTTTTGCCCTGCTGAACAAAATCGATACCCTGTGGGACGAATTGCGCGACGCAAGCGCCATTGCCGATAGTATCCGGCGCCAGGCGCTGGAAACCGCGCGCGTCCTCGGCATACATCAGAACATGGTTTTTCCAGTATCGGCGCAAAAAGGGCTGCTCGGAAAAATTAAAGCCGACCTGGCGCTGGTGGAAAAAAGCGGCTTGCTGGCCCTGGAAACGAAGCTGTCGGACGATGTAGTCCCCGGTCGCCAGCAATATGTGCGCGACAAGGTAGCCAATGAAATGGGCAACATGATAGAAAGCACCGGCGCCATGGTATTGGGCAGACTCGGCGCTATCGACAACCAACTTAACGAACTCAGGAGCCTGGGCGGTAAGAGTTTGGATGTGATTCAGAACATGGTTGCGCGCCTACTCAAGGAAAAAGCTGCTTACGACAACAAGCTGGCCAGTTTTCAGGTCACACGCGCCACACTGACAAAACAAATAGACATTTTGATGGATCACCTCAGTCTGTCCAGCTTCGACAAGCTGATCGAACAAACCCGCACCGACATGCAAGACAGTTGGACCACCCTGGGACTGAAAACCGGCATGGAGACGTTCTTTCAAGGCACCGCCGCAACCATGGACAAGGTCAACAAGCAGGCCAATCATGTGAAGGGGTTGCTGGAGGCGGCCTATTACAATTTTCATACGGATCACGGACTGGCGCAGATACGTCCCACCAGCTTCTCGTTACTGGCCTATCGCAGCGAATTGCAGCGTCTACAGGACGAAGCCGAGGCATTCCGCAGCAGCCCGGCCATGATGATGACCGAGGCGCACTTCGTGATTAAAAAATTCTTTATCACCCTGGTAAGCCGGGCGCGTGATATCTTGGGCGATTGCAACAAGGCCGCCAACACTTGGAGCCGTTCGATCATGACGCCGGTCCTGGAACAGCTCCAAGAACACAAGGTACAACTCGCCAAACGCCTGGACGATCTCAAGAAAATTCAAGACAACCTCGACAACTTGGACAAACGCATCGCCGAACTTGAAGCCAGCAAGAAAACGCTGCACAACCAACAGAAGATGGCCCAGCTCATGTTACATAAAATCAACCGGCCCATTTCCACCAGCGGTCGTAGCCCTATCGCGTAAGTGATACACGACGGTCGACTGAGCATATTCGCGCTGGGCCTAACGCCCGACTATTTCCTAGGGGATTCCTCACAAAAAAAGCCGGGGGTTTCCCACCGGCTTTTATTTAAATATCTTGTAGACGCTCGTTTATTTCGAGGCCGTCAGCACCTTGTCGATGGAGCCGAATATCGTGGCCGGGATCAGTGTATTTTTGGCAAATGCCAGATACCCGGAATCCCAGAAGTACAGCTGCATACGCCACATCTCGCCGTATTGCACCACTTGCACGTCCTTGCCGGTGTTGATCACCAGAACTTCCAGCGGCAGTGCGGCGGCGTGGTCGACGCCGGGATAGGGTGCATCCTTGGTCTTGCCGTCGCTACGGAAGTCGGAGTTGATGCGCACCGCCTTGTTCTCGGTATATTCGTTGCTAATGCCGAAGTACACTGCATTGTCGCTTACCGGAATCTTACTGATGAGTCTCCAACCGGAGGCGTCATCCACGCCTTTGTCTTGGCTGGCACTGAGCAGATTCTCAACTTTGGCCACGGTAGCCTGGAAATTCTCCGGCTTGTCGCTGAACACCAGATTCTGACTTTCGCTCCAGTTGCGGAACTTGGCCATCATCTTGGCGGGACCATCGCCATTGAATTTGTTCAGTGCCTTCTCGGTGCGCGTCGGTTCCAGCTGGGCTGAGGTCTGCTGGCCCGGCACCTTGGCCACCACCTCTTTGATTTCCTGGACCGATGCTTTGGCCGCCGAAATCAACTGCGGATACTCTTTAGTCCCTGCATAAAAAACCATGGCGTGGGCCACGGGGTTGGCTATATTGATGTAGGTCTTTTTACCTTCACCATACTGATATACCGCAACCCGCAGTATCTGAGCCGAAATGGTATTGGCAGGCATGTCTTTGGCGGCCTCCAGATACGTGGGGGACGTCAGAATGTATATCTTGGCTTTTTGTACACCTTCGGGGGTTTTGAGGTCGTGTTTCGCCTGAAGATTCAGCTTCGATTCCGCCAAACTTTTTTCCAAAGCCGCGGTGGTGTCTTCGAAAGAACCCGATGCCTCCAATATGCGCTCAAAAATACCGTGGGTTTCATCCGCGGCTGGGGCAGCCCCGACCCAAGCAAGTACTCCAAACAATGCACCGAATACCATACTGATGCGTCTTACATTCATTAGGTTTCTCCTCTCTAGTGTTATGGCGTTTGAATTTCTTGTGCGGCGCCTGATTCTAATTACTCATTTCCCTCACCGCGAAGAACATTGTGCTGCTTCTTGAAGGGGACCGCAACCACGGATAAGTGGCTTTGCGAGGGCAAATTCGGGGGCACACAACAGGGCCATCCTGGCACTTAATCAAGAGTATGTATTATGTTTAATAACAGCTTGATTATCCTTGCAATCTACTATCTCTTTAACAGCTAGGGAGTAATTTGCAGCGTTTTTAAGACATGTATCGCCTGCCCGAAGCCCTGGCGCGCAGACAGCTGCCAGAGGCGCACGGCTTCCGTAGGATCTTCGTTCACACCTTGGCCTTTAACATACATAATTCCCAGATTGAACTGCGCCGCCGCATAACCCTGCTTGGCCGCAAACTCCCACCATAGGGCAGCTTCTTTGAGATCTTGGGTGACCCCCTCACCCTGCGCATATAAAAGGCCAAGATTAAACTGCGCCTCTACATGTCCCTGCGTAGCCGCGGACCGCCACCATGTCGCTGCGGTAGCCATGTCGCGCGTCACGACTTGGCCGTTGGCATAAAAAATACCCACGTTGAATTGGGCACCGGCATGGCCCTGATCGGCGGCTTTTCGATACCAAGAGAGGGCCTTGGGATAATCCTGTTGCACGCCGGCTTGCATATCCCCGGCGCTGTATAATGCGCCTAGGGCAAATTGGGAGTGCGGGCTTCCTTGGGTTGCCGACGTCTGCCACAACTGCTCAGCCTCTTTGTGGTGTCCTACGCTGAATTCTTTTATTGCTTGTCGATAGAGCCGATCTTCGCCGGCCAGACTGCCGTAATCCGCAGGAAAACTGACTAAAAATGGCTTGGTGTCCATTAATTCTGCCGTGGCCGCTTGGGCAGGTGTGATCCCTGCTACAACAAGGACGCACACGATACTTTTGACTCCGTAGTCAAGAAAGTGGCGAAAATAGGCAAAAACCCGATGTAGTACATCCCAGAGACTCGGCATAAACCCCCCTGCACGGTAGAAGACAATGGGCCGCTTTTCATGTAGAAATAGAGCAATAGGCGTGCCAATTCTTACGGGAATTGCCGAATTCAAGAGTGAAGCCGGCTTATAGGTAAAGAAACAAGTTTTAATAGATAGTCAGAAGATTTTTTTAAATGGAATACTGCCGACCGTATGTCGGATATAGCGCTACGTTCACCCACTAAGGGCTGTTAAAATTACCGTATTATGCGTTAGGGTGTTACTGTAAGTGCGGTAAATTACAAAGTAGGTTACACAAAGGAAGAACAGCAATTTTATCGATCAACGCTGTTCCTTGTTGCTGAAAATCGCAATAACAGGAGGTGTAAGTATGGTCTGGTTAGCATTCATTTGGTTGGCATTAGGCTCTATCGTTGCGGTTGTGTTTGGTCTAGTGGCTCGCGCATCACAAGAATCGCCCTCGCTGGAAGCGAATGAAATTGTTGCTTCTCAGGGCCCCGCTACTCCTCATTAGCTTCTCTGTGGCACTCCCGCCTCTCCGGTGGCCCATGGTTCGGTCACCGGGGAGGCTACTCTCAAAGATAACCCCTCCTGTGCATCAACACTATACGATCCGACTGCTCGTCGATCTCTAGGCACAATGCAGATAATAAGCAGGGATTTCCTCTACGTGGGGCGGATAGTCGAGAATGTCCATCTTTAACAGCTCATGCACGGGAATTTCAAAAGCACGGGCGATTTTTTCCAGGTTCGCAAGCCCTACATTTACCTCGATACGCTCTACGTGCCCAATGTAGTTGCGATGTAAGCCTGCCAATTCTGCCAAGACCTCTTGCGACCAACCGCGTTCCACACGCAACAATCGGATTTTCTTCGCTAAGTGGCGATGTATGCCTAGGGGTGAAAAGATCTCTGCCATGATAAGTCCCTTATCGTGTAGTTAAAACGTTATATTGCGGCCTTTATATAAAACACAAACAACGCATTGGCGCAGGATTACACCCTATGCAGGCCTGGCGGACGTTTGCTGGTTTGGCCTTCCGCTATGCGTCATTTCACCACTCACCAAGCCGGCTCAGACGCAAATAATATGCCTTTTATTTTCATTGGACAAATTTAAAAAGCACAGGATTTTGTGTAAAACATCCTAGCTTTCTCCCTCGAGTCTTCGATTCAAGCGTCCGGTTCAAACAGATGCGCGCGCCGCCACAACCACAGCAGCAATAGCAGGGTCGGCACGATCGACATCGCGCTGAACAGGAAGAAGCCGATATAGCCCCATTTCTCCACCAGGAAGCCCGATGCGCCGCCGATGATCTTACCCGGCATGTTGGCCAGCGAACTAAGCAATGCGTACTGAGTTGCGGTGAATTCGCGGCTGGTCAGGCCCGACAGGAATGCGACCAGTACCACCCCGGCGAAACCCAGTGAAAAGTTGTCGCCGGAGATGGTCGCCACGAATGCCCAGGTCTCGCTCGGGTTGAGCGCCATCAGCAGGTACAACAGGTTCGACAGCGCCAAGCCCAGCGCACCGATCAGGATCGAGCGACGCATACCCAGCGCCGCCACCGAGATGCCCCCGAGAAACGCGCCGGCAATGCCAATCCATACCCCATACAACTTCGACACCGTGGCGATCTGGGCCTTGCTGTAACCGGTGTCGATGTAGAACGGCCCAGCGACCACCCCGAGCATCTGGTCGGGCAGTTTGAACAGGCCGATGAACACCAGCAGCGCGATCGCGACGACCAGGCCGTGGCGGCGGAAAAACTCGTTGAACGGCCCGACGAATGCCGCGCCGAAGCGCTTGCGCTCGCGCACTTGAATGTGCTCGGGCTCGCGCGCGAACAATGCCGCCAGCAGCGGCAGCAGCAGCACCGCGGCCATACTCAGGTAGGCGATTTGCCAGCCGCTGAACTCAGCGATGTACAGCGCGCCGGCACCCGACACGATCAAACCGATGCGGTAGCCCAACGTATAGGTCGCGGCCAGCGCGCCCTGCGCTTCGAGCGGCGCGATCTCGATCCGGTAGGCATCGACCACGGTGTCCTGGGTCGCACCGGCGAATGCAGTCAACGCAGCCAGGCCCACGAACGTGGTCAGTTGGGCCGGCCCGGTAAAGGCCATCCCGATTAGCGCCGCGATCAAACCGAGGATTGCCAGCACCAGCCAGCTGCGGCGGCGCCCGAGCACGCCCAGCAGCGGCGCGTTCCAGCGATCGATCAACGGCGCCCACAGGAACTTGAACACGTAAAACATGCTGACGTAGCTGAGCAGGCCGATTGTGCTCAACTCCAGCCCATACTCGCGCAGCCAGATCGACAAGGTATAGCCGACCAGCAGGAACGGCAGGCCGCAGCCGAAGCCGAGGAAAAACATAGTTCCCGCTGATGGGGTGCCGAACGCGGCGAGGATGCCGCGCCAGCCCTTGGGTTTGCCCGACATGGAATGGGCAGCGCTCATGGGTGGGCTCCGACGTAGTTGCGCCAGTTATCCAAAGCCTGCCAGTAGGTATTTTGAGCCGTCATGGCCGTGGCTGTCTCGTCGTCCGAACGGTGATCGTTCTATCTTAGCACGGCATTAAACACGCCTGAGTCACAGCGTAGCGGCGTAATCGATAATCAGCGGCGCATGATCTGAAAACCGTGTGCGTTTGTAAATAGACTCGGTCTCGGCGGTGCCGGCGATACCCGGGGTGGCGATATGGTAGTCGATGCGCCAACCCACGTTCTTGTCCCACGCCTGACCGCGATTGGACCACCAAGTGTACTGCTCGGGATTGGGGTTTAAAGTTCGAAACACGTCTACCCAGGCAAGTTCTTCCAGAATATGCGTCATCCAGGCCCGCTCCCGCGGCAAAAATCCGGAATTCTTCTGGTTGCTGCGCCAGTTCTTGAGGTCGATTTCTTTATGCGCGATGTTCCAGTCGCCGCAGACGATATATTCGCGTCCGTCGGCGCGCAGCTTCTGCAACACCGGAAGGAATTCGTCCATGAAATGAAACTTCACCGCCTGGCGTAGCTCTCCGCTGGATCCGGATGGCAGATACAAGGAAATAATACTGAGCTTGCCGAAATCCGCCTGGATATACCGGCCCTCCACGTCGAAGTCGGGGATACCCAGGCCGATACGCACATTATCGGGCTCGCGCGCGCAGTACAGACCGACACCGGAGTAGCCTTTTTTCTCGGCGCAGTGAAAAAACCCGTGATAGCCCGGGGGCGCCAATATCTCCCCGGTCAACTGGCACTCGTGCGCCTTGAGTTCTTGCAGACAGATGACATCCGCCTTCTGCGCCTGCATCCATGGGAAAAAGCCCTTGCTGGCGGCGGAGCGTATACCGTTTACGTTATATGAAATAATGCGCATTATCTTTCTCTTGAATATGGTCTATTATTTTTTCCATCGAGACTTTAGATTGCACCAACCAATAACAACCGAGTATCCCACCCGCATGACGCGCACCCAGGCATTCCTTATCCATCTCGGCATCAGTGCCGTCATTTATCTGGGCCTGCTTTACCTTATTATCTTTATTTGGTACCCACAACCGTATTTTGCCGCCGACGGGGGCTGGCAGGGCATACGCCTGGTCACCGGCATCGACATGGTGCTGGGGCCGCTTCTCACCTTAATTGTATTTAAGGCCGGCAAACCCGGGCTGAAATTCGATCTCGCCCTGATCGGCATATTACAAACCGCCGCCTTGGTATGGGGCACTTGGACCATCTACGATCAGCGCACCGCCATGGTGACCTTCGCCGCCGACACCTTTTTCACCATGAACACCGAGCTCGTCGACCGCGCCGGTGACCGGCCCAAGGCCATGCTGGCCGCAGCCGACCGGGAACCGGTATATGCCATCGTGGCCCTCCCCGCCGATCCGCGGGCCGGCCGCGCATTGCTGAAAAAACTCGGCCCCAAACCGCTTTATCTCCTGGGGGAGGCGTATGTGCCGCTAGAGAAGTCTAAGCTTGATTACATCTTTGCTCAGAATATCAATGTACGTTCCATGGTGCAAAACGCTGGGGACAAGCAGAAAATACTGGATGACTTCCTGACACAGCACGGCGGCACCCTGGATGATTACGCCTTTCTGCCCCTGCACTGCCGCTACGCTACCCTGGTGCTGGTACTGCGCCGTTCCACCGGTGACATCCTCGGGGCCCTGGACCTATACCCCTAGACCATGATCACCTGCGTCCTGCGCGCAGGGTGACTCTATCGGTGGCGTCGCGCATACTTGCGTTATGATCCAGGCCTATCAAAAAGAATTTCTCGATTTCGTCATCGCCTCGCAGGTCCTGCGCTTCGGTGAATTTACGCTCAAATCTGGCCGCATTAGTCCCTATTTTTTCAATAGCGGTTTGTTCAACAGTGGCGGTCGATTGGCCCAACTCGGCCGCTACTATGCGCGCGCCATTTTAGACTCGGGCCTGGCCTTCGACATGTTGTACGGCCCCGCCTATAAGGGTATCCCGCTGGTATCGGCCGCAGCCATAGCC
Source organism: Gammaproteobacteria bacterium (assembly GCA_031416355.1). GTDB lineage: Bacteria > Pseudomonadota > Gammaproteobacteria > Acidiferrobacterales > UBA6901 > JANNJF01. The sequence goes on along the minus strand of JANOTM010000210.1, from coordinate 4,496 downwards.
CTGGCAGACCGACACGGCCGGGATGTGCCTTACGCCTTTAATCGCAAGGAAGCCAAGAAACACGCCGAAGGCGGCCGCCTGGTGGGTGCGCCGCTAGCGGGCAGAATACTGATTATCGACGACGTGATCTCCGCCGGCCTATCGGTGGCGGAATCTGTAGAGATTATCCGTGGCGCCGGCGCCACCCCGGCGGGTGTAGTCATTGCATTGGATCGTCAGGAACGCGGCCAGGGAGGCGCATCGGCGGTAAAAGAAGTGGAGCAGCGTTATGGTTTGCGCGTCGCGAGCATCGCTAACCTAGCAACGTTGATACGCTATCTGGAAGCAAGCCCTGTGGCCAGCGCGGACTTGGCTGCCATCCGCGCTTATGCTGAAAAATACCGCGCTTAGGAGCGGCGTTCCTTGAATCGGGAAATCGCGCTGTCGCCGCTGACACGGCCTTGGACCACCGCACCATCCGCAAGAGCAATCAAGGGACCACTGATATTTCCAGTCACATGAGCCGAGGCCCGCAGCTCTAATTTGAAACGCGCGACCACATCGCCCTCCACCCGGCCCTTGATCACCACGTTGTCGGCCATGACATTGCCCTTCCAGCGACAACCGGGGGCGAGCATAAGCATGCCTTGCACATCGCTGTTGCCGTGCACCTCGCCGTGCACTAGATAATTCTCTTTACCACGCAGGTTACCGACGTAGACGGCATCGCGCGCGATGCTTGACGGCAATGTTTGTAACCCATCTAATGTTCTGCGTTTAGTCATAACCTAGCCAAAATCCGCCTATCCAGCCTATTCGTAGGACTAATAGTCAAAAAATCCATCGCTTAGAATAAACCGAAACCTGCTGAACTGCAATCTGAATATCCCTAAAAACTGGCTATAGCCCCGGCCGGCTCCTGCCTATACACCCACGGCTTTTGGTAAAAGGCGTTGACATTTTCGGCCACCGCCTTAGGCTTGCTATAGGTTGCTATCTCAAGGGGACATCATGACTCAACACCTGCTTACTTTAAGTCTGTTGGCCATCTTCAGTCTCGCGGGTGCCAGTGCCCACGCCGGACCCAACGACAGCCCGCGCATTAAAAAATGCCAAGACACCCAGGGCCGCTGGCATTACGGCGATACCGCCGACGCCCAGTGCAAACAATCCAAAGTGGTAGAGATCAATAAACAAGGCATCACCACCAAAGAAATCGCAGCACCCCTAACGCCGGAAGAACTCAAGCAACGCGAACTCAACAAAAGCAGCGTCGAGGCCGAAAAGAAAAAGGCCGATGAGCAGGCGCGGCAAGACCAATTACTCCTCGCTACCTATGGCCACGAAGATGACATTAGTTTCGTGCGCGACCGGAAGATCGCCGACATCGAGGGTCAAGTGCAGGCCAGCCTGCAGACCCTGACCAGTCTGGGCAACGCTCTCAAGCGCGTACAGGCACAAGCGGCCGAGGAACAACGCGGCGGCAAACCGGTATCGGAGGCGACTACGAAACACATCGCCAATATCGAGACCCAAATCTCCAAGCACGAGCAATATGTCGCGCTCAAAAAACAAGAGGAGGAGGCCACCCGTCTCCAAGCCAAGAAAGACATGGAACGTTACCGCGAGCTTAAAAAAATCCAGTCTACAGCGACTCCCGCTCCGACCGCGGTGAAATAAGCACACCTATTTAAGGGTCGCGACGCCGCCGACCCTTTCTGTGGTCACGTGAGTGAGGTAGGTTGCTGGCCACGCTGTGGCCAATGGCTAGACTCAAAAAGGATGCCTTCCGCATGGAAGTAACGTCACACCCCCTGCGCCGCCCATTGGCGAAAGCGCAAAGAAAATCAAAGGCGAATAAAGCGGCTGCGCGCGTGGCCAAGATTGCACCCCCTCGGCTGGCCGGGGTTTATCCGCGCAAACGTTTATTCAAGGCACTTGACCGTGCCCGCCGACACCCGGTGGTAGAGATTTAATCAATCAACATCTTGCGCCGTCTGCCCTCTTCCATTTCCTGCTATGGTTCCATGTAATGCGACCCTCTGAGTAAAAGCGGTGACGATTTTGCTATAGTAATTACTGGCCCAGCGGTACTCACAATACCTCTCCTTCCCCGTAGAACTATGTTTCTCGGGGCAGTACAATCACATCGTTGCCCCCTCAATTAGTTCCTTGGCGAACCGTTCACAGACACGCCAGTTTGTGCTGTCGATTCGTCTCGGAACACCGGCGTGGGGAGGCTCATCGTCCAAGGTGATGTACGAAGAAGTCACCGCGAAATTGTTCGGAAATATTGCCAAGCAGTCTTTCCCAGTAAGACTGGAAGGATACAAAATTCCTTCGATCCCAGCCTGATAAATCAGCTGTCCGAATACTTGTGAGTTCGCCGGCACATCTCCGATCGTCGGTGGCATTCGCCAGTCTTTCCCGAGCAATGTATCCAACAGGTCCTGCGAGCGTTGCGCAATCGTGGGCTTCGGCAATCCGAGACGCCTCGCGGACTCCTTCAACACTGGACTCAGCTTAAACCCTTTGGTCAGTTCCACTGAATGCATTCAATTTTGCTGCCGTGCGAAGGTCCATCACCTTTTCGAGTTCGCCTCATTGCACAAAACAACTTGTGGAAAACGCAACAGCTTATCCACTGAGAGGAAGTCCACACGGATGTGGCCGATCAGTTATCGGATTCTCGTCCTGCCGAACCAGCGCACGTGCTCATCCACGGGATGAGCAATAACAAGAACGGATGATGACAGACTGACCATGATGCAAGATGCAAGATGCAATCCGAATCTGTTGCCGATACTGGGGCGTTACCCCGTGTGTCGTGTGGGAATACGCCTGATCTCCGCACGCATGCGTCGTTCGGTGTGCCACAGATCGTAAGCCGCCTGCATGCGCAGCCACAGCCCAGGTCCGTTGCCGCAGAATTTCCCGAGCCGCACGGCCATTTCCGGCGACACCGCCATGCTGCCCGATAGGACACGATGCAGGGTTTGGCGGCTGACGCGCAGCTCGCGCGCCGCGTCGCTCACGGTTATATCCAGCGCCGGCAGCACATCCTCGCGCAGCATCTCGCCTGGGTGGGTGGGTGAAACCTTGGAGGTTTCGATAACCGGATACTCTTTTTCTCGTGCCATGGATCAAAACCTCTCAGTGATATTGTTCCAGGTCCACACGCCACGCATCACCCTCGATCCATTCGAAGGTGATGCGCCAGGGGCCATTAACCGAGACCGCATAGCGCTTGGGCTTCCCGTGCAAGGGGTGTAGCCCGAAGCCGGGGATGTTCAGGTCTTGAAGCCTCTGCGTCTGGTGAAGCGCATGCAAGATGCGCAGCACCCGTTTCTGGTGGTCCGGCCGAACCCCCGTGCTTACACCGATCTGGAACAGATCGCGCAGGCCCTTATGGCGAAAGCTCTGGATCACGCAACGAACTGTAGCGCATGGCGCGACGCATGTAAACCATCGCGCGACACTACCAGTCCTGCAAGGATGGATATTTCCTGAGAAACGAGACCAGAAACACGACGGTTCCGATGTATTACCGCCGGGACCCATGCTTCGCCTTATTGCCCTTCCGGCACCACCCACCGCTCACCCCCCGGCGTACTCTCCTGCTTCCAAAAAGGCGCGCGGGTTTTTAGTTCGTCGATAATGTAACGGCAGGCCTGAAATGCCGCATCCCGGTGGGCCGACCACACCGCCACCAGCACGATGGGGTCATTGGGTGACAATAGGCCCACACGGTGTATCACCAAGCTATCCAGTATCTCCCAACGCTGGGCGGCCTCGGCGCCAACCTTTTCCAGGTGACGCTCGGTCATACCGGGATAGTGCTCCAGGGTCATGGCTGCCACCGCGTTGCCCTGGTTAAAATCCCGTAAACAGCCGATAAATACTGTGGTAGCCCCGTACTTGCCTGCCAAGGCCGGTTGGCTGGCTTGGTAGGTCGCCACCTCGCGCCACGGATCGAATGCCTCTTTTTGCACCCGAACAGCCATTTAACCCCCTGTTACGGGCGGAAAAAAGGCCACTTCGTCGCCGGCTTTAACGGTTTGATTCAGGCTCACATACTCCTGATTCAGGGCCACCAGGGTATGGGGAGGCAGGGGCTCGCCGCTGAGTCTGTCCCAGATGTCGGCCACAGAACAAATATCATCAATATCAAGTAGTTCTTCGCTCTTTCCCATTTTTTCCCGCATACTGGCGAAATAACGAACTGTGATCGTCTTCATGCATTTACCTAATATTTATACTGAGAGCCTGCCCCCCGCGAAAGCGAGGGATGAAGGCTGGTTTTACCGTGGTTTGCCCTCACCCCGGCCCTCTCCCGAAGGGAGAGGGAGAAAAGCGGTACGCACTATTTGTGCGATCAGGTCAATAACTCGACACCGCATTCATACCCTAGCGTCATAAAATGCGCTAGAATGCTTAGGTTTACAAGCCATGCATAAGGTCTGTAATCGGGCGGCCATAGCCACAAAGTCAGCAAATAAAGGCCGCTTATACACCAC
>JANOTM010000209.1:0-4694 GCA_031416355.1 Gammaproteobacteria bacterium | reverse complement strand
GACAGGCTCAGCCCGAACGGGGTTGATACTTCACCGTGCCGGATCAATAGTTAGCATTACCACGCAGCACCGCGAATTGCTGCAAAATAGGAGTGACCACCGGTTCGATTTTCTTGCCCATAACGGTACCGATAGCGGTGGAACGGGCGAAGATGGAATTCAAAAGGTTCTCATCGACCTGGGACAAGGTGAGCACGGCCAGGGTTTCGCGCTCAAGCTCGGGTGCGGCGGCGGCCAGCCCGTTAAGTCCTGGGTAGGGGCTAGCGCCATTCACCGCTTGGAGCCAAGTGATCCGCGCTGTGTCCAGCATAGCCTCTATATTTTGCGCCGCACTTTGCGGCTGACAGGATTTGAAATATCCACCTATGGCATTCAATAGAGACACGGCCGCGTCCTGATTGGATGGACGGCGCAGGGCGTTTTGCGCTACGTGCAGAAAAGTTTGCCCACCACCATCCAGCGCCCGCATGAGCAGTGCCGCATAGGCATTGCCTGCTTGCGCCAGAGGTGCGAGTACCGGCGTGTAGCGCTCGGCGTCGGCGCGCGCCGGCAAGGGATCGGGCAAGGCATCGGGTTGCGCCAGGAGAAATCCAATGAGTAGCGCGGATTTACTCTTGCCTTTGGACCATAGGCTGCGCAGTGTTATGTCGTCGATCAAGCCCGGCTGCAATACGCGCCGCACCGTTTCTATCATCGCCATGGCGTCGGTTTCGAACGGTAGGTATTCCACCAGATAACTCGCCAGCACCTTGCCCATGCTGCCCTCGACCACGCACCGGCGCTCCAGCATGCAGCGCGCATTGTCCGCCGTGGGCAAGGCCCACCAGGCGCGGCGCGCGAGTTCGTGCGTGAGCCCGGCGGCACCGGCCACCGCCACCACCGCCTCCGGGTCGCCCAGCATAAGGAGTTCCGCCAGACGCGCATCGCGCATCTGGCCCATGCGCGTCCAGCGTTGCAGATACGCCGGATAACCACCGGGCGAACCCAGCACGTGGCCGGACAGCAGCTCGCGCACGTGCCGCAGATATTGTGCGGCGCGTGTGTTGGGATGGAGCCGTACCCGGGCCTCGGTGGCACCGGTTAATCCACACACGGTCATGCTGGCTTCGTCGATGCGTATGGCGTCTATGGGATTGGCTAACAGGACGTTTAAGCGCAGCTGGTCTTCGTGCGAGAGTTCCAAGGGAGTTCCATTGTCAAAGTAAAGTCCCTTCTCCCCGATAGGGTAGAAGGGCAGAGCCTGCCCCCGCGTAAGCGGGGGATGAGGGGCGCCATATAATACTCTCAACCCCAATCCTCTCCCCTCATCCGGCCCTGCGGGCCACCTTCTCCCGCGCGCGGGAGAAGGAAATGCGTGCGGCCTGCGGCCGGGTTCCTAGGTAGAGAGATCAAAGTTTAGTTTAACTGAATTCGCTGACCCCAGGGTACCGTGGCCTTGCCTTTCACCAGCCAGTGTACCGGAAAGGACGGCGGATGCTTGGGGAATTCACCTTCGGCGTCGGTGAAATACAGCAGCAGGTCCGGTTGCCGGTCCTGGCGTTCCAGCCACTGGAAGGCCGGCGCGAAGTGGGTACCGCCACCGCCTTGCAGCGACGCCGGCAACCGCAGTTCGTCCCAGACCTCGAATTGCCACGGCCCGTCTGCGCACACCTGGTCGTCGCACCCGTGCAGGGTGATGCGCGCGCGCATCTGGCCTTTGATGGCATCCACCTCCGCCAAGAACTCGCGCATCTCGCCGTCGGCGATGGAGCCGCTGGTGTCGAGGAATACAGTCACCGCCACCTGGCTGCTGCGCAGGCTCGGCAATATGGCCGTGCCCTCGCCGGCGCGCCGCGACGGGCGCATGAAGCTGTAGTCGTCGCGCGCGGTCGCGGTCATGTAGCGTGCCAGCAGCATGCGCCAAGGCAGTTGCGGTTGCAGCCAATGATCTACCATGCGCGCCATGGAGCCGGACATCTTGCCGGCCTGGCGCGCCTGTTGGGCCGCGCCCGCCAGGCGCTGGCGCCACTGCACGCTTAGGTCCTCGCGCTCGGTTTCGTTTAAGGGCGGCGGCTGCGGGGCGCCGCTAGTGTTGGGGTCGGGGTCGGGCTCGCCCTCGCGCGCTTGAGCACCTTGAGACTGATCCGATTTCTGCTGGCCGGCCTTTTGTTCCGGCTCACCGTCGCGGCCAGCGGCGGCGCCCTCTTGTTCACGCGGCTGCTCGCCTTGATTGCTGCCCTCCTCCGGCTCGCGGCCGGCGGCGGGATTCGGTTTGATCTGTTGTTGCTGTTGGTCGTCGCTGCTGTCGCCCTCGTCATAGATGTGTTGATCCAGAGGTTCGTCGCGGTCGTTCTCCTGGATGCAGGGGTATATCTCCTCCGCCGTCATGCCGTCGTATTGATCCAGCAATAAGGTACCGGGCGGCGCGCGCAAACCTTCCTTGACCAGCAGGGGATTGATGGCGTGATCGCACGCCAGGTCCCAGCGATGTTTGACGCGATGCTGGCGCCGTAGAAAATGCGACAGCGCGCAATGCAGCGCCTCGTGCGCCAGCATGAACTGGGTGTGGTCCAGACTGAGGGCGCGGATGTAGGCCGGGTTGTAATAGAAGGCGCGTGCGTCGGTGGCGGTGGTGCGGCACCATGCTGGATCGGCCGCGATCATGGGCAGGCGCAGCACCAAGGCACCCAGGAACGGCTTGTCCAGGATCAGGCGCGTGCGTGCGGCACTCAACTTGGTTTCGATATCGTTCGGGTCCGCCATGGCTTACATGTCGAACAACATCACGTCGGCGATATTCTTGGCCCAGTTGGCGAACTGCGGCACGGCGAATATCTTGCGCCCCACGGCGCGCTGCATGTCGGATACCAGCATCACGCCCATTTCACGCTGCGGAAAGCGCGCGGCGTAATTCAATATGTGGCCGTATACCTCGTTTTCCCCGGCGTCGTTGTGCGCGCGCAGCGCGCGTCCCACCAGGGCCGAGGCCACGGCGTATTGCAAATCGATCTCGCGCGGCACCGGCACCTCGGCGCCGCGCACGATGGCGTCGATGTCCGGCAGATTGTCGAGGTTATCGACGAAGGCTTGTAATTCAATGCCTGCCGCCGGGCCGACGCACGCCTGCAGCGCGCCGCGCATGAGGTTGGGCTGGTCGTGGAATTTGCGCAACGCGCGATGCGCGAACTCCCACGAACGCGGCGACGGAAACGCCACCGGGTTATGCGCCGCGTCGAAATCGAACAACAGTTCCGGACGAAAACGCAGAAAGGCGATGATGCGCTCGTCGATGCCATGGGCATAGGCCCAGGTCACCCAATCATCCAAGTGGGTCTCGACCTCGTAATGGGAAAAACGGTTGGCCAGGGGTGCCGGCATGACAAAGGTCACACCGCGATCACCCTGGCGATTGCCGGCGGCGAAAATCGCCCAATTGTCCGGGATACGATAGGCGCCGAGGCGCCGGTCGAGGATTAACTGATAAGCGGCCGCGGACACCGTGGGCGCGGCCGAGGTGATTTCATCCAAAAATAATATGCCCGCAGGCCCGTGCCGTTGCGCGTCCGGCAACATGGCCGGCACCGCCCACTCCACGGTCTCGCCGCTGCGAAAGGGGATGCCGCGCAAGTCGGTAGGCTCCATCTGCGACAGGCGTATGTCGATAACCGGCACGCCGTGTTGCGCCGCCACCTGGGCGACCATCTGGGATTTCCCCACGCCCGGCGGACCCCACAACATGACCGGCGTATGGTGACCGTCGCGGGTGCTGGTGAACTCCCGATCGAGGATGGCGAGCAAATGCAGGGGGCGCATACTTTCTCCGTGGTGGGACTGGCTGCCGTAAGGCGATCTGCGCAGTATAAAGGTTACGGGTGGCGCAGGGCAAAATTACCGGGTTGCCACGGCAAACCCACTGCCCTCAGGCATATAGTGGCGTGCCTCACCTACGGAGATTGCTTCGTACCTTCACTCTAACTGTCATTGCCGTCCGCGCTCAGCCGCGCGCCGTTTTTGCGCGTCGGCTAGCGCGAGTTGCTGGCAGCGGCGAAGATTGAGGTAACTCCTCCCGAATGACCCGTCGCAAGATTGACTCGGTGATCGGTTCTTCCGTGCGATCGGCCAGGTAGGCCTTGAGCGCATCATTCATCATGGTTTGATAGCCGGTCCCAGCCTTCTCAGCACGGGCACGAAATTTATCGAGCACAGCATCATCGATATAAATGGTGATACGCGTCTTGCCCTTTGTGGGAATAAGCGCGTGACGCTTGCCCTTGGAAAAATCGTATTCAGCTCTCATAGTCTTGCACCTCTTTACGTGTTGCGCGGCGAGCCGAGATCAGCCGGATTTCCTCGCCCCGAAGCGTATAAACAACCACTAAGATTCCTCCTGCGCTTCCCATTCCAATAGCGATGAATCTTTCTTCATCTTCGGCATCCGGGTCTTTCCGATGTATCGCAAGGGGATCGCGAAACACGCCCTCCACATCAGCAAACCACACGCCGTGCTTTTTAGAGGTTGATCTCCGCTTTCTTGGGATCAAACTGAAAGCGCATGTTTTATGATATGTATGATATACATATATGTCAAGTAGATGTAGGGTGGGCACCGCCCACCAAACGCGGCGACCGCTGACGTACGCTGGTGGGCGATTCACTGGAAACTGCTCCTGCGTTTCCAGTACTTCCGCCATCCCGGCGCCTGTTCCCGACAGCGC
>JANOTM010000208.1:0-8013 GCA_031416355.1 Gammaproteobacteria bacterium | reverse complement strand
GACCAATCCGGCGTCGGCACCAAATCAGGTTCTGGGCGTGTTCAGTGCCCATTGGCTGGAGCCGCTGGCCCAGGTGTTGGCGCGTCTCGGCAGCCGCCATGTGCTGGTAGTGCACGCCGAAGACGGCTTGGATGAAATCAGTATCGGCGGCGTCACGCGTGTGGCGGAACTTAAGAACGGAGTGGTGAGCAGTTTTACGCTGGGGCCGGAGCAATTCGGTCTCAAGCGCGGCGACATCAAGGCCTTGGTCGTCGCCACCGCCGACGATAGTCTCGCCATGCTGCGCACGGTGCTGGACAATACGCCGGGACCGGCGCGCGATATCGTGCTGCTCAATGCCGGCGCCGCCATTTACACCGCCGGTTTGGCGAAGACGCTCGCAGCCGGCGTAGCGGCAGCGGAGCTTGCTGTTGCCAGTGGCGCGGCGCGTGCTAAGTTACAGGCGCTGGTGGAGTTATCGCGCCACTTGGCGGGGTTGTGATGTTTATCATCCTCAAACCAAAATTCCTCATTAAATATAGCGGCATATATAACGCCTGGTTTGTAGGGTGGGCGACCGCCATGGATGGCGGAAGTACTGGAAATGCAGGAGCAGTTTCCAGTGAATTGCCCGCCACACGTGGCTGCGGCCGGCACACGCTGGTGGGCGATGCCCACCCTACAACTACTACTGTCACAGCTAGGCGGCATTATTTAGGGCGTTATGTTTAAATATTTCAGCCGTGGCCGCAGCAAGACTTAAATATGAATGACATCCTGGCAAAAATACTCGCGCGCAAGGCCGAGGAGATCGCCGCGCGCAGTGCGCGCACCGATGTAAAGACCCTTATCGAAGCGATGACCACGGCACCCGCGGTGCGCGACTTTGCCGGCGCCCTGGAGAGCCGTATCCATGCCGGCCGGCCGGCGGTGATTGCGGAGATTAAAAAGGCATCACCCAGCAAAGGCCTGTTGCGCGCCGATTTTCGGCCGGCGGACATCGCCCTATCGTATGAGCGCGGTGGGGCCGCGTGTCTGTCGGTGCTGACGGACGTGGATTTTTTCCAAGGCGCAGACGCACACCTGCTACAGGCGCGCGCCGCCTGTAGCCTGCCGGTGCTGCGCAAGGATTTTATGCTTGATCCCTATCAAGTCTATGAGGCGCGTGTCCTGGGTGCCGATTGTATCCTGCTCATTGTGGCGGCCCTGGACGACACGCGGCTGCACGCCCTAGCCGCACTGGCCCAGGATTTGGGCATGGACGTGCTGGTGGAGGTACACGATGCCCGCGAGTTGACGCGCGCCTTGACGCTGAATACGCGTCTCATCGGCATTAACAACCGCAATCTGAGCACATTTGAAACGACCCTAGCCACCACCCTGGATTTGCTCCAACATATACCCGACAACCGCACGGTGGTGACCGAGAGCGGTATTCATACCCGTGCCGATGTGGCACGCATGCGCGCCCAGGGTGTGCAGGCGTTTCTGGTGGGCGAGGCGTTCATGCGGGCGGATGATCCGGGGATGAAACTGGCGGAGATATTTCTATAAAGCAGAGACAAGAGAAAAGATACAAGAGAAAAGTAAACCTATCACTTCCTTACAATCTTTCCTCTTTTCTCTGAGGTTAAGAGGTTAATATGAAAACGACGATCAAATGGACCGGCGATGCCGGATTTACCGCGGAATCCGAGTCTGGTCATGTGGTGACCATGGATGGACCGTCGGATCACGGCGGGCGAAATCGTGGTCCGCGACCCATGGAAATGGTGCTCATAGGCATGGGCGGATGCACGGCGTTCGATGTCGTGCATATCCTGCGCAAGGGGCGCCAGGAAATTACCGATTGTGTCGCACATATCCATGCTGAACGTGCCGATCAGGACCCCAAGGTCTTTACCCGCATCCATGTGCATTTCATGGTGAGCGGCAAAAATCTGAACCCGGCCCAAGTAGAGCGCGCCATTGCCCTGTCGGCGGAAAAATACTGTTCCGCATCCATCATGCTGGGCAAGACCGCGGTCATTACCCATGATTTTGAAATCAGCGCGACGCCATGACCATGGAAATGCTTTCCAAATCCATGAGCTTCGAGGAAATAGCGCGCGCCTATTATCGCGCCTGGTTCCGTTTTCACCCGGAGGCGGCGGTAAAGGTAGGGGTACGGGGCTATGGCCACTTGCTTACGCCCTATACGGAAGACGAACGCGGTGCACTTGTGTGCCTGAACGACGCCTTGATAGTCGCCCTGGAAGAGCTCGCGCGCGACGGCTTAAGTGTCGACGAGCAGCTGGATCGGGACATACTGTATAACGCCGCGCGTTTGGAGAATGAGTATCTGCTGGATGTGGAGCCCCAGCGCCTGGATCCGGGCCGGATACTCCCTTGCAACGCCATTTATCAGTTGCTGATACGCCCGGTGGAGGATTTCCCCACCTGTTTGATGGCGCGCCTCGATGCCATCGCACCGCATCTGCTGGGCGCGCGCGCCTATCTTGCCGCGGCAGTGGCGGCGATTCCGCCTTTGTGGGCCGATAGCGCGGCGACTGCCGCCCATGCCGGTGTACGGTTTCTTCAGGACCTGCCAGACCATCCCAAGGTCAAAGCGCACGCACATCACCTCGGTGGCTTGGATGCTACGCTACGCATTGCGGCGCAGGCGCTCACGGAATATGGCGATTTTCTCGTGCGCGACATCGTTGCGCACGCCCGCGGCGATTTTGCCTGTGGCGGGAGTTATTTCGAACACTTGTTGCGGCGCCGGCATTTTATCGATATCAGCGTCGACGAGGTACGTACCCTGGGTGTACGTTTGTTCGACGAGACCCAGGCGAAGCTCGCGGCCGCCTGCCGCGAACTGGGCGGTCACGAGGACGTGGCGGCGTTGACCCGGCGTATTAATGCGGAACACCCGCCGGCAGAGCGCTTGCTGCATATTTATCGCGAACAAATGCAGGCGGCGCAGGCTTTTGTTCACGAACGTGATCTCGTTAGCGTGCCCATTGCAGCGCACCTGGAAGTGGCGGCCACCCCGCTGTTTCTGCGCCACCAGATTCCCTTTGCCGCCTATAGCGAGCCCAGTCCCAACGACCCCGGGCAACAAGGTTATTACTATGTCACGCCGCCGGTAGATGACGCGCACCTTACCGCGCACCACCACGCCGCCATCATGCACACCTGCGTGCACGAGGCGTGGCCCGGCCATCACCTGCAGTTCGTCACCGCCAATCAGATCCCGGCGGCACGCAGTCTGCCGCGCCTGCTCAATCCTTCGGCCACCTTGTACGAAGGCTGGGCGCTTTACAGCGAACAGTTGATGCATGAACACGGTTTTCTAGCACGTCCGGAAAGCCGTTTCCTCTTGCTCAAGGACCGTCTGTGGCGCGCGCTGCGCGTGCTCCTCGACGTAGACCTGCATACCCGCGGGCTATCGTTGGATAGCGCCATGGGCCTGATGACACGCCATTTGGGATTTTCCCCCAGCCAAGCGTTAGCGGACCTGACTTGGTATACCCGCTCGCCCACGGTGCCTCTGAGTTATGCCACCGGTTGGTCCATTATTAATTCGGTGCGTGACCAGCTGCGCCACAATCATCCAGGATTTAATCTCAAGCAATTCCACGATCAGTTGCTATCCCAAGGCTCAGTGGCGCTGCCACGGGTGGTGCGCCGGGTGTATGGCGAGTCCATGTGGACGGCGGTGCGGCAGCGTCTCGTACGAGGGGCCGTCAATGAAACCGCCTGAACCCACCGCCGGCCTGCGCCACGTTGCCCTGCGGGTGCGGAATCTGGAGGCGTGCGAGCAATTTTATACCCAGTTATTGGGTATGCGCGTGGAATGGCGTCCGGACGCGGATAATATCTATCTGACCTCAGGCAACGATAATCTCGCCCTGCACCGCGTTGCGCATGCGCCGGCCGCGGCCGACGGCCAGCGCCTCGATCACATGGGATTTATTATTGATACCCCCGATGGCGTAGACGAGTGGTTTGCATTTCTGCGAGCGAACGCGGTTATTTTGACCAAGGAGCCCCGCACCCATCGCGATGGCGCACGCAGTTTCTATTGCCACGACCCGGACGGCAACAGCGTGCAGTTCATCTATCACCCGCCCTTATCCCGGGGTGGTGCATGAAGCATTCCCTGCCCAGCCTTGTCCCCGACATTGCCACGCGCTTGCCGGTGGACGTGGATTATCTGACGCTCAATGAACTCGAAAAGTTTTTGCGCCAGGGCGGGCCCTTAATGCTGGGTGAGATCCATTTCGGAACCGCCGCCATGCGCGACATCAACGGCGCCGGTCATCCCCATGCGCTGGTGCCCATGACGCAGTTGAGTCAGGTACCCTTGATCGAAGTCTGGAGCAGTCGCGTACCGGTGAACCATGGGTGTGCCGGGGACGTGGTATATGCACAAACCGATGAGATTTTGTTCGGCTGCCTGAATTATCCGCCGGCGGCGGCACGTGACATCGAAGCGGTGGTCCGGCGTGCCTATGATGCGGTTCTTGGCGTGACTAGAAAAGAAGGGTTCCCCCATTTGTTGCGCATCTGGAACTATTTTTCCGATATCACCCAGGAAGCCGGCGGGTTTGATCGCTATCAATGTTTTTGTCGCGGTCGGTTCGAGGCCCTGGAACGTCATTATGGTGAATTCGACCGCAAGCTGCCGGCGGCGAGTGCGGTCGGCACCCAGGGAGGCGGGCTGGTTCTCTATTTCATCGCGGCTCGGACACCGGGGCGGCATCGCGAGAACCCGCGCCAGATCAGTGCCTATCACTACCCGCCGCAATACGGACCCAAGAGCCCATCGTTTGCGCGCGCCATGCTTATGCGTTGGGACCAGGACTATAGTCTCTATATCTCAGGCACTGCCAGTATCGTCGGCCACCAGTCATTACACCCAGGCGAGGTGGATCTACAGGTGCAGGAGACCTTGAGCAACCTAAGCGCCCTCATTGACGCCACTGCGAACGAGGAAGGCGTGGGCCTACATGGTCTCGCGAGCCTGAATCGTCTGAAGGTATATATACGCCACCCAGAACATCTGGAGGCGATCCAGGCCGCCTTGGATGCGGTCATCGCCGCGCACGTGCCGCGCTTGTATCTACAGGCGGACATCTGTCGTGATGACCTGCTGCTCGAAATCGAAGGTATCGCGCGCGCCGCGGTCTAGGTGTGTTTCTGCGACGTGTATTTTCGGTAACAACTATTTGCCGCTCTTCCAGGTGTATTCCAGGCGGCTTGCCCACGCCTGTTTGCGCTGGCGCCGGGAGGCCAGGCTTTCGCGCCAGTTGATAATGGACGCGGCATAATAGATGAGCTTGAAGATGAACAGCGGCCGGCGCAAGGGCGTGGTGCGGAAAATGTCCGCGGCCAATAACGACAAGATGGCTTCTTGCATGCGAAATATATTGCGCGGCGACATGAACATCTTACGCAGCGCCGGTGTGGTGATGCGGTAAATAAACCAGGAAAAGGTCTTGAGGCCGCCGCGTATGGTCTTTTCGTAGCGGCGCAATTGGGCGGCGCTTAGCCCGCCTTGATCCAGGGCTTGGTCCACCAGCTCCGCCCCCAGCTCGGCTCCGTTCATGGCGAGAAACACGCCGCTGGAAAATACCGGATCGATAAAGGCGTAGGCGTCGCCGACCAGGAGGTAGTTACTCCCGCCCATGCGTTGTGCCTGATAGGAAAAGTTGCCCGTGGCCATGGCCGGGGCCATGAGGCGCGCATTTTTTAGTCGATCCGCCAACAGTGGATTGAGTTTGATGGTATCCCAAAAGAAATCGTCTACGCTTTTTTTACGGCCCTTGAGGTAATACGGCCAGCACACCGCGCCGACGCTGGTGGCTCCGTCCCTAAGCGGAATTAACCAGTACCAGCCATGTTCGAACCAGTAGATGCTGATATTGCCGGCATCATTGCCGGGGCGGCGTTCGGCGCCGGCGAAGTGGCCGAAGATCGCCGAGCTGTTATGCAGCGGATTGCGATTTTTGATCTTGAGTTGATTCGCCAGAAACGTGTCGCGTCCCGAGGCATCGATCACGAAACGCGTCTGCCATGTCAGGACTTGTCCGTTTTCATCTTCCGCCGTGACCAGGATGGATTGTTGGTCGCGAAATTCCACGTTACGCACACGCACGCCCTCGCGCACATCGGTTCCGTGTGCGGCGCTGTTTTTAAGAAGTATATGGTCGAATTCGGAGCGCCGTACCTGATAGGCAATGGGAAACGACTTGTCCATGGCCTGGCTGAAATAATAGACCACGGGTTTGCAGCCTTGGTAGTTGAATTCGGCGCCGGGTTTCAGCATGCCGATCTTTTCCACCTCGGCACGTACCCCCAGGCGGTCGAATAGCGGCATGTTAAGGGGTAGTAGCGATTCGCCGATATGAAAGCGTGGATGCCGCTCTTTCTCCAGCAATACCACCTTGCGACCTTTACGCGACAAAAAGGCGGACAGCGTGGAGCCGGCGGGCCCGCCGCCGATAACGAGGACATCACAGTGTTCAGTCATGGATGCTAATTCCGTGCTGCGGTGGGGCCATCGCGGCCATTGGTTTTTACCCTGCCGACGGTGCTGCTACCGAACGGGGCGTCAGCCAGGGCAGCGGCGGATTATCGTAAAATAGTCGCTGGCACGCAATGTTCCATGAAAATGCCAAATCCGGGGCTAGGCTAGACGCCCATCTAATTCAGTATGGTTTTGCCGATGGTTAGCCTCGTCGGTATATGGCAGAATCCGCACCTGCTAATGTTAAGGATGGGGCGTCGCCCACCAGCCTATATTAAGCCCGGCAAGGTGGCTGTATCCGGCCTTAACTACCCATGGTGTTAGAGAAATAGGTGATAGAGATGCCTGAAATGACGGCCCTGGAAAAAGAAGTCGCGCAGTTGATCGTGGATGCCCTGAATCTGGAAGACGTGCAGCCGGACAAAATCGACCCGGAAGCACCCCTGTTCCGCGAGGGGCTGGGACTGGATTCCATCGATGCCTTGGAGTTAGCCCTGGCCATATCCAAGAAGTACGGATTCAAGCTCCAGTCGGACGACAAAAAGAACACCGATATTTTCTTTTCTTTGCGTAGTTTGTCACGTCACGTTGAGCACCATCGCGTCAATTAATCGGCCAGCATTGCGTGCGCACCCTGCTCTTGGTACTCGGCCTGGTTTTTTATCCCTTGGTGGTGCATGCCCTCGTTGTTTTGGAAGTGCCGGGAATCGCGGTATTCGGCTTGGTGCTGGTCAGTCTCACCTATCTCGTTGTGCTGGGCATCCGAGGCAAGGGGGTGGCACCGGTGTGGTTATGGATGTATGCCCTGCTCGCGCTGACCGGTGGCATGAGTTTGTATACCCAATCGGTGCACGTATTATTTTTACCACCGGTCTTGATTAACCTGGGGATGCTGGTGGTGTTCGGTGCTACCTTGCGGGCTGGGAAAGTGCCGCTGGTGGAGCGTTTGTTGCGTATCGCCTATTCCCAGGGACTGCCTATGAAGGGGTTACCTCCCGGACTACCGCAATCGGCGCGGCGCATGACCTGGGCATGGGTGATCTTTTTTGCGTGCATGGCATTGTTGTCCTTGATTCTGGCACGCTGGGCACCACTGGAAGTCTGGTCGTTGTTCGTTAATATACTGTATTATTTTTTTATCGCGGCCCTGCTCACGTTCCAGCATCTGTACCGGCATTTTCGCTTCCGTCGCCATGGGTCGGTGAGCCTGCGGCGGCTGGCGTATGATTTGGCGCGCATTTCGCTGCGCGATCCGGCGCATCCGTTTTTCGGTGGGGGCGGCAGACCATGATGGACATTCCTTTTTTACCGCCGGGGAAACCGCAAGACCTCATCGCTTGGCGCCTGGGTCAGGGGATTACACGCGCGCAGTTCCTGCGCGACGTGGCGGATTTGGCGCCGCGCCTGCCGGATATGGACTACGTACTTAATCACTGCGACGACCGTTATCACTTTCTAGTGGGCCTGGCCGCCGCATTGCAACGCGGGCAGGTGAGTCTATTTCCCTCCAGCCGTGC
>JANOTM010000207.1:0-2164 GCA_031416355.1 Gammaproteobacteria bacterium | reverse complement strand
AATTTATGGAACGCTTTATGCAGAATAACAGCGCAGCTTATAGTAAGAATAGCCACGCGGTCTTGGCTGTGTCTTTGTGTCCGCGGATTTCGGACAGCTAGTCAGCAGCGATGTGGGGTTCACAAAAATGATAAAATGGATTGGAGGAGTTAAGAAAATGCAGATACGCAACAACTGGTTGAAAGGAATTGCGGGCCCTGCGGCGGGGGTGCTGTTGTTGGTAGGCCCCTTATCCAGCGCCTACGCGTTAACGGTTGACGGGCCCGGCAAGATATTAATGATCGATGGGATAGATTCCAACGTCACGGTAAGAATCAAAGCGATCGACGGCACGCTCCCCTTGGGGGCGTTTGATTTTGGCTTTGTCACGGGTAGCAGCTATACCAGAATCACCAGCATCAACGGCAGTTACACCTTTAACGGCGGCGACATAGTCGATTTTGCCCTGCGCAACCGGGGTGCCGATACGATGTTTGGCACCACGGATGATTTAATCTATAGCATTTCCAATCCGCTTGATTATGCGAACCAGACCTACCTGGGACTGATAAACCCTTCTTTTTCGCAAAATCCCGTGGTCAGCAGCGCTTATTATCGATCATTGACCATATCGTGGGACTTGGACCGTAACGGGATTATGGATACCGGCTTTGATCTCGTAGCTACCACCCCGCTAATCTCCTACGATGGTATGGCACCCGTTCCACTTCCTGCTGCCGCTTGGCTGTTCGGCAGTGGATTGCTTGGCATAGGTACATTGATGCGTCGACGCCAGGCCTAGTCTGCTCCAGCTAATACTGGTTTCAAAAAACCCCGGCTAGAGCCGGGGTTTTTGTTTCTAGTCCCACGATAGCAAGACTTTGTGCAAATTTACTACTCTCTACAGCCCTGATAACGGCTACAAGCTTGGCGTCCTTTTTTACTCAACGATACATTTTGAAGCCGGCACTGCCATTCTAGGGCAGCTACTCCTGTAAAGTTGCATTCTCCTCAGGGATCAATTAGCGTGAGGCTTTACAGCTAGGGGTGCCCGCGTATTACGCTGGCTGAGATAGACCCTTTGAACCTGATCCGGGTAGTGCCGGCGTAGGAAAGCCCGTCTCCTTTTATATGCAGTTATATAGATAGCGGTCCGACTTTCTCGCGCGCGCCCTGCCTGGTTCGATGCCCATCTGCCCGCATCGGGCGAGGAACTGATATGAGCGCTATCCCCAAAAATTTCCTACAGAAAACCGCGGCCCTATCAGAAGAAGTTACACGGCCGTTTCCTAGCTCACAAAAGATATACGTCGCCGGCTCGCGTCCGGACATACGCGTTGGCATGCGCCAGGTTATCCAGGCCCCCACCGCCCTGATCACGGGGGTAGAAGAAAACCCGCCCATCATCCTCTACGACACGTCCGGGCCCTACACCGATCCGGACGCAAAAATCGATCTATTGCAGGGTTTAAGCGGCGTGCGCCTACCGTGGATACGCGCCCGCAATGACACTGAGGAACTCTCCGAACTAAGCTCCGAATATGGCCGTACGCGTGCGCACGATCCCAAGCTCGCTGGTCTGCGCTTTGCGCACATACGTAAACCGCGCCGCGCCCTGGCTGGCAAAAATGTTTCCCAGATGCACTATGCGCGCCAGGGTATGGTCACTCCAGAAATGGAATACATCGCATTGCGCGAATCCCTGCGCCTGGACGAGCTCAGGCGCGACCCGCGCTACGTCAAACTTTTAAAACAACATAAAGGCCAAAGCTTCGGCGCCGCCATCCCTGAAGAGATCACGCCGGAATTCGTGCGCGCCGAAGTCGCCCGCGGGCGCGCCATCATCCCCGCCAATATCAACCATCCGGAACTGGAGCCCATGATCATTGGGCGCAACTTTTTGGTGAAGATCAACACCAACATCGGCAACTCGGCGGTGACGTCAGGCATAGAGGAAGAAGTGGAAAAAATGGTGTGGTCGGCGCGTTGGGGTGGTGACACCCTGATGGATTTATCCACCGGCAAGAATATCCACGAAACCCGTGAGTGGATATTGCGCAACTCTCCCATGCCCATAGGCACCGTGCCTATATATCAGGCGCTGGAAAAGGTAAACGGCAAGGCCGAAGACCTTACCTGGGATATGTTCCGCGACACTCTCATAGAACAGGCCGAGCAAGGTGTG
>JANOTM010000206.1:0-2498 GCA_031416355.1 Gammaproteobacteria bacterium | reverse complement strand
GGTGCATTCGTAAGTGCAAATCCGGGCTTCGAGCG
The DNA here is from genome assembly GCA_031416355.1 of Gammaproteobacteria bacterium. Classification (GTDB taxonomy): domain Bacteria; phylum Pseudomonadota; class Gammaproteobacteria; order Acidiferrobacterales; family UBA6901; genus JANNJF01. The sequence goes on along the minus strand of JANOTM010000206.1, from coordinate 2,463 downwards.
AGTTGGGAGGCAGCGGTTTATTACAGTGTTCGCATGTTGGTCTAAGTTCAAGCATGATCCTGCATCTCCGTGTAATCTACCGAGCCATTTTATCATCTTTATTATAACTTAGTGGTAACTCACACGCCGCACTCTCTTTGTTTGTCGCGCCCAACAGCTTATCAAGATTCAAAAACCAAGCACCTCAAGGGTCATTAAAGAAGTCCCACATTACGTCATTGGCCGAGATGGCCTGCGACGCCGGTTCGCCGCGTGTCTTCTGCGTACCGGGCCATGAGTGGCCGCCGGTTTCGGTGACGCACAGTTGCACCTGCGCGTTGCCTTGGCAGGGTGTATACACTTCGCAATAGGCTCCGGCTTTTTCAAGGATGCGCCGCGGCGAGGTAGTGCAGCCGTTCAACCGCACCCATTTAGCAACCGTAGTGGCCACCGAAGTGAAGTCGGTAACCGTCGACTTGTCGCGCGTCCCCGGCCCAACGCCGCCAGTAAAGAGCACGTGATCATCATTCTTGGCGTGTATGTGCAAGACGGAGACTGAATGCTCCGGAGTGCAACTGCGCGTGTTGTCGGTACCGGCCACCGGCGCGATCGCCTTGAACACGTGCGGCATTTCGCATGCAAGACGATAGGACATCATCCCGCCGTTGGACATGCCGGTGGCGTAGATGCGGCGCTGATCGATATTGAGTTGGCGAGTGACGTTGCCAATGATCTGACGGATGAAGCCGACGTCGTCGACATTTTTGTCGCGCGCGCCGCCGCAACAGTTGCCCGCGTTCCAGGTTGCGAACTTTCCGGATTTCCGTTTGCTATAACCATTGGGAAATACCACGATATACCCTTCGCGATCCGACTTGGCGATCAGGCCATAGCGGGCATCGTCGGCCTGAGAGTCCATATTGCCACCACCGCCGTGCAACGCGAATAGCAGCGCGGCCGGAATCGCTGGAGCGTACTTGACCGGCACGTGGATGCGGTACATGCGCGCCAAACCATCGTGATCGATGGTAAAGGTGTAGTCGCCTGGTTTCGTGATCTTGGTCTGAACATCGGCACTCGCTTCGGGGGCGGCTTTCTGCTGCTGTCGTTGCATCAAGCGTTCCTTCACCCGTTGGCGGATGGGTCCGTCTTGCGCAGCGCTGGGAAACGAAAGAACGCTGCCGGCTAACAGGGCAAGAATAAGAGTGCGAGTGAGTGGTTTCATGGGCGTCTCTTCTCGTTGCGTACATGCTAAATAGAAGGGAGGGATTTTTAGCGCTGTCTTTCATTGTTTCAACTCCTTTAGGGCCAAGCGCACCGCCCGGACCTGATAAAGTTTTACGCTACTTCTAAGGCTTAGCCAGTCGCTGACGAGCCATCTGGCGAAGGTAGGCCAGCAGGTCGTCTAATTGTGCGTCAGGCAGCACCGAGGGAGAGAATCCCGGCATGATGCGCTGTCCCCAGTTGCGCACGGAGGCGGGCTCACGGATCAGTTTTCGCAGGAAGGGCTCTTGAAAATACTCGGTTGGATTGTATGGAACATTTAAGTCCGGGCCCATGGCTGCATCGCCCGCGCCGTTTAGCTTGTGACAGACCGAGCAGTTGGTTAAGAACACGCGTAAACCGCGCTGCTCTGGACTATTGGCGCTGGTCTTGGGCAACAGCACCGGAAAGCGTTTCTCCAAAGCCGGTGCCTCCGAGATGCTGATGATTCGATAAGGCCATTGCTCCGGCGAAATACCGGCCTTTTCGGGCATTAGCCATACAAGGTAGAAGGGACCCGCGCTTAGCTTATCGCGGCTCAGGGGCGGCCATGGGGTCTGCGGGGATTCGATGGCCAACCACGGTTGGGATGGGCCATAGAGCAAGTCGCTGGGGATGTTCGCGACAAAGCCGTCACTCGCCTTGAATTGAACCGATTCGTTTGCCGGCTTTGGAATCAAGCTTGTCAAGGGAATCGCCTGATAACGCATGGGCCGTGGGTAGTCGGTACTGGCAGGAACCTCGATGACGCGCAGGTTGGGGGACGACAGCAGCTCGGTGAGACTAAGTCGCACGGTCCGGTCTGCAAACGTCAGACTCAGAAATGCCTCTTTTGCAAAAGCGGCATGGGTGGCGGCCAGGGTTGTGACACATAGCAATGTCACCGCTAAAACCTGGTAGCAATTACTTTTCGAAGTTGTCATGGCTGAGAGTCACACTATCCGAATTGAATTCGCCGCGAAGGCCAACACCGCACCCTTTATTCCTCAAGAGATATGCTACATAAGGGAAATAAAGAATACATGGGACGGGCATCAAACTTCAAGCAATTCCTTACTTTCCTTCCGTGGACGTCCCCGCTCCATTCGGCCAAGCTGAATACTGGGCAAAAGGGGACGTACTGGACAAAAGGGGACGGAGGGGTGTGTCACGACCACAAGCGTAAGCTTGAGATGCCGTACTGAAGATGGGAGAGCAGGCCTCCCGAGGTCGACTTGCAGG
>JANOTM010000205.1:0-5553 GCA_031416355.1 Gammaproteobacteria bacterium | reverse complement strand
CCCATCGTCGTGATTAACAACGAGACCGTGATACGCGGTTATCAGCCAGAGGCCATCTTAGCGGCCCTGAGACGATGATGCCCACGCTGGGCGGAGGTGCTGCATGGATAAGCAAAATTATCACGTCACCATAAAGGGATTGTTCTTCGACCAGCAGGGCCGGGTGATGCTGGTAAAAGAAAGTTCGGGAGAGTGGGACTTACCCGGTGGGCGCTTAGAACATGGGGAGGACTTCCATACCGCTCTCAAACGCGAGTGCCACGAAGAAATGGGGCTGGATTGCCGGGTCTTGGACGCCATCCCCTATTGGGCATGGCCGGCCCAGGACCAGGATGGGATTTGGAAAGTCATGCTGTGTTTCCGCATGACGCTGCCGCACCTGGAATTCACCCCTTCGGACGAATGCGTGGCTTACGATTTCTTCGGTGCCTCCACCCTGGCCAACATTCCCGTGGTTCGCCAAACCCAACGATTACGTGACTACCTTTTAGGTAATGCGCACTGTGCAACTCCCTGATGCCTTAAGATTGTTCCCCAAAAGAGGCCACCCATGAACGAAGCCGGCGCGACCCCTATTTCCTCCAAAGACCTAAGTGCTCGTCTGGCGTTAAGCGCTCCCATTACCATACGCGCTTGCCTGGTAGGCGAACGTCTGCACCTACGTGGTCTGTATGAAGCCCCGCTGGAGTTCAGCCCCATGGTATTGCCCGCGGGCGAGCACGGACTAGCCATGCTGTTCCGTTACGGGGTGGCGGTGATGGTCGGCATGAGCGAGGCGGAGACAAAAACTTTTCTTAAGGCCTTGCGTCCACGCATCGAAAAACCCCTGCGCCGTATGGAGACCGAAGAAACCCGGCTGTTCATCGCCACCACACCGGCCGAAGGTATCAGCGCCGAAGGCATAGGCGTCAGCGACTTAAGCGTGCCGCGCCTGCAGGTGGTGGCCGTGGTGCTGGCACGCAGCGTGGTGCTGGCGCGCTATGAAGCCACCATGGCGGGCGCGTTCGATGCGGTGGAACCGCTGGCTCGGCAAATCCAGGACGAGCGCACCGGTTCACGCACGCTGAAGCAACTCCTCAGCCATATCGGCGACAATCTGCTGGTGCAGCACAAAATGATCGGGCGCGTGGAAATCCAAGACAAGCCGGAGTTCCTGTGGGATCAGCCGGAACTGGACCGTTTGTATTCGCGTCTGGAGGCGGAGTATGAATTGCACGAACGCAACACCGTGCTGGAACGCAAGCTGGATCTGATTTCGCGCACCGTCGAAACCCTGCTCACCCTATTGCACAACCGCCGCTCGTTGCGGGTGGAATGGTACATCGTTGGGCTTATCGTATTCGAGGTAGTGTTAACCCTCTATGAGATGTGGTCGAAAAGCTAGATTGCCATCAACCCGCCTTACTCGCCGCCTCCAATTCTTCCCAGCGGACATAGGCATGAGCAAGCTCTGTCTCCAAGTCCTTAAGACGCAGGTGTATTTCTTTTAGCCCTTCCGGATTACTTGTGAAGGACGCAAGGTCGGCAAGTTTGGCATAGATATGGTCCCGTTCTTTTTCTAAGCCTTCGATGCGCTGCGGTAATTCATCTAATTCACGTTGGTCTTTATAGGCGAGCTTGCGGGGCGCGGGCGTTTTTTTCTGCGTGCGCTTGGGCTCGGCGTTGGTAGACGGCTTCGGAGTAGGTGCGCCCGGGCGCTGGCGCAGCCAGTCGCTGTAGCCGCCGGCGTATTCCTCGATCCGGCCATCGCCGGCGAATACCAGGCAAGACGTGACCACGTTGTCCACAAAGGCACGATCATGACTCACCAGAAACAAGGTGCCATCGTACTCGGCGAGCAATTCCTCCAGCAGCTCCAGGGTCTCGATATCGAGATCGTTGGTGGGTTCGTCCATGACCAGGATATTGGCCGGTTGGGAAAATAACTGTGCCAATAATAAGCGTGCCCGCTCTCCGCCCGACAGGCTTTTCACCGGTGAACGCGCGCGCTCCGGCGGAAAAAGAAAATCCGCCAGATAGCCCATAACGTGGCGCGACTTGCCACCGATGGTGACGGTTTCCTTGCCGCCGCCCACGCAGTCCACCACCCGTGCCTCGGGGTCGAGCTGGGCGCGGGTCTGGTCGAAGTAGGCGACCTCAAGGTTGGTGCCGTGGCGCAGTTTGCCGCTGTCGGGCTCCATCTGCTTGAGCAGCAATTTTAGTAAAGTAGTCTTGCCGACACCGTTGGATCCTATGAGACCGATGCGATCGCCGCGCAATACGCGCAGAGAAAAGTCGCGCACCACCGCTTTGCCGGCGTAAGCAAAGCTTATGCCTTCGGCCTCCAATACCAACTTGCCCGATTGCGCACCGCTATCCAGGGCCAGCTTGGCCTTGCCCTGCAGGTTGCGGCGCTCTCCATGCTCCACACGCATGGCCTTGAGTGCGCGCACCCGGCCCTCGTTGCGCGTGCGTCGCGCCTGTATGCCTTTGCGTATCCATTTTTCTTCTTCCGCCAGGCGCTTGTCGAACAGGGCGCTCTGCGTGGCTTCCGCCGCCAGCAATTCGGCCTTGCGGCGCTGGTAGGTCTGGTAGCTTCCTTCATAGGCGGTCAGGCGGCCGCGATCCAGCTCCAAGATGCGCGTCGCCAGGCGATCGAGAAAATGTCGGTCGTGGGTGACGAACAACAGGGCGCCGCGAAAGCCCGCCATGGTGTCTTCCAGCCATTGGATCGCCTCGATGTCCAGATGATTGGTTGGCTCATCGAGCAATAAAATATCCGGCTGCACCACCAGGGCACGGCCTAGGGCCACGCGCCGCTTCCATCCGCCGGAAAGTTGCGCTACTTGGGCGTCCGCCGGCAGCTGCAATAGGCTTAGGGTTTGCTCTATGCGCTGTTGGGTTTCCCAGCCGTTGCGCTGTTCCAGGCCCTCCTGTAGTTGGTGCATGCGCGCGAGCAGGGCGTCCACGTCCGCATCCGGCGCACTCAATGCATGCACCACGCGATGGTAATCCACGATGAGGTGGCGCAGTTCACCCAGTCCATGGGCCACGTTTTCAAACACGCTGCCGGTATCATTCAGTTCCGGCTCCTGCGGCAAATAGGCCACGCGCACGCCACTGTCGCGCCGTATCTCGCCCGCATCCGGTGCCGCCAGCCCTGCTACCAGTTTGAGTAGGGTCGATTTGCCGGTGCCGTTGCGCCCGATTATGCATGCGCGCTCGCCCCGCTCCAGGCTGAAACCCGCATGTTCCAGCAAGGGATGGTGGCCATAGGCCAGGGAAACATCGTGTACAGTTAAAAGTGGCATGGCGAGCGTGCAGGGGTGTGGCGTTAGGGGGCGCCAGCTTACCACAGGGGTGCGGGTACGTGGCCAGGGCTGCGCATACAGTTTTAGCGGAATTTGTGTATAATGCGCGGCCTTTTTGGCGTTAATGGCCCTGAACCGGCCGGGAAGTGTCCGTGATACAGAAACTACGTAATATCGCCATTATCGCCCACGTCGACCATGGCAAGACCACTTTGGTGGACAAACTCCTGCAGCAGTCCGGCACCTTCGCGGCGCACCAGCAGATGGGCACCCGCGTCATGGACTCCAACGACCTGGAAAAGGAGCGCGGTATCACCATTACCGCCAAGAACACCGCCCTGCGCTGGCAAGATTACCGCATCAATATTATCGACACCCCGGGCCACGCCGACTTCGGCGGCGAGGTCGAACGCGTGTTGTCCATGGTCGATTCCGTTTTGCTGCTGGTGGATGCCATGGACGGGCCCATGCCCCAGACCCGCTTCGTGACGCGCAAGGCCTTCGCCCAGGGGCTCAAGCCCATCGTCGTCATCAACAAAATCGATCGTCCGGGCGCGCGCGCCGAATGGGTGCTGAACCAGACCTTCGATTTGTTCGACAAGCTCGGCGCCACCGACGAGCAACTGGATTTCCCCGTGGTGTACGCCTCGGCCCTCAACGGCTACGCCGGTCTAACAGCGGACGTGCGTAGCGGCGACATGACGCCGCTGTTCGACACCATCATCAAGTACGTGGCGGCGCCGGACGTGGATCTCGAAGGCGCGTTTCAAATGCAGGTGTCCAGCCTCGACTATTCCAGCTACGTGGGTGCCATCGCCGTGGGCCGCATCAAGCGCGGTCGGGCGAAATCCAACCAGCAGGTGATGATCGTCGACCGCGACGGCAAGAGCCGGCCGGGGCGCATACTCCAAGTCCTGGGCTTCATGGGGCTGGAGCGCACCGAGGTGCCCGAGGCCAGCGCCGGCGACATCATTGCCATTACCGGTATCGAATCGCCGCATATTTCCGACACGTTTTGCGATCCGGCGCAGATCGACGCGCTGCCGCCGCTATCGGTGGACGAACCCACGGTCACCATGTCGTTCGAGGTCAACAATTCGCCGTTCGCCGGCCAGGACGGTAAATACGTCACCAGTCGCCAGATACGCGAGCGCCTGGAGCGCGAGCTCATCACCAACGTGGCCTTGCGCGTGGAAGATACCGGCAGCCCCGACAAGTTCCGCGTCTCCGGCCGCGGCGAGCTGCACCTGGGCATACTGATCGAAAACATGCGGCGCGAGGGCTATGAGCTCGGCGTATCGCGCCCACAAGTCATTATTAAAGAAGTCAGCGGCGAGAAGCATGAGCCTTATGAGATGCTGACCGTGGACGTGGAGAGCCAGCACCAAGGTGGGGTCATGGAAAAGCTCGGCGCACGCAAGGGCGACCTGCTGAACATGGAGCCCGACGGCAAGGGCCGGGTGCGCCTGGAGTACATGATCCCGGCACGCGGCCTCATCGGCTTCCAGACCGAATTTCTCACTACCACCGCCGGCAGCGGTCTTATCTACCATGTGTTCGACCACTACGGTCCCATGAAAAAAGGCGATATGGGCGGGCGCATTAACGGCGTGCTCATCTCCAACGGCGTCGGCACCAGCGTCGCCTATGCCCTGTGGAATCTGCAAGAGCGCGGGCGCATGTTCATCGGCCCCGGGGAGGAGATGTACGAGGGCATGGTCATCGGCATCCACACCCGCGACAACGACCTCGTGGTCAACGCCATGAAGGGCAAGCAGCTCACCAACGTGCGCGCCTCGGGCACCGACGACGCTATTATTTTGGTGCCAGCCATACAACTCACTCTGGAGCGCGCCCTGGAGTTCATCGAAGACGATGAGCTGGTGGAGGTGACACCGCACCATATTCGCCTGCGCAAGCGCTTTCTCAAGGAAGCCGATCGCAAACGCGCCGAGCGTTCGGCGGCGGGATAGGCCCTATACGCGCCTGTACCTAAGTTGGACAGGGCATCATCAGCTGGCCCGGTGTGCCGGTTGTCAGAAATCGCCCGCGTGTTGCCACCCTGGCTCCGCTCTGTTGCATAAAACACGGCGGTCACATCTGTGTAATGTTCATCACGCCTGCGCCGCCTAAAATCCACGCTCTTGCGTATATTCCTGGAGCAGCCGGCCCTTAAGTTTTACATTCGGCAAACCGGCAAGGTCTTGAAAAATCCACCGCCTGTCGGAAGACCGCTTGAATTGGCTGATGCTAGCTGCTTATA
>JANOTM010000204.1:0-3687 GCA_031416355.1 Gammaproteobacteria bacterium | reverse complement strand
TGTCATCGAGGGTAGCTTGCTCGGGATCATGGCCAGCATCGTGGGTACAGTGCTGGCACTGGTTATTACGGCTATCCTCAATGCCTCCGGCATTATTTTGCCGCCACCGCCCGGTTCGGCCTATGGTTTTCCCATACACGTGCAGTGGTACCCGGCGTCCTACCTGGTGGCCGCTGTCGCCATGACGGCAACCTTGGCCTTGGCGTCGTATTTTCCGGCGCGGCGCGCGGCGCGTGCACCGGTGGTGGAATCCCTTGCCCATGTTTAAAACCCTATCCCTTGCGATTCTGCTCAGTACATCACCGGCGGCGCTGGCCGCCGCCCCAGGTAAGGACTGCGAAGTATGCGACGAATTGTTAAGGCAAGCGGATGCGCCACGTCGCCGATTTCTCAACTCCGTGGTCACGGTACGTGCCGTCATCGCCACCCATGGCAAAGCTGAGGTGGTCAACGAGCTCGAGTTGCGCATCGGCGGGGAAAATCAGTTGCTGATTCTATTTAAAGACCGCAAGGGGATAAACCGCAAATTTCTCACGCGCGGCGACAAGTCATGGCTGCTGGTGCCGGGCGCGAAACACCCCATCGCCATCAGTGCCAATCAAAAACTACTGGGAAATTTATCTTTCGCCGATATGGCGCGCGTGCGCCTCGCCAACGATTATAGCGGCCGGCTGCGCACCGAACCGGAACCGTGCAGCACCACGGACACCGGTACCGGCATGTGCCGGGTCATGGACATCAACGCCCATGCGCGAACTACCCCTTACGCCTCGGGCACGCTATGGTTAGACGAACGCGGCCTGGTGGTACGTGCAGTCTATGCCCTCGCCTCGGGCAAACTCGCGCGCGCAGTGGAACATCAATACGCCTGGAAAGACCCTGCATGGCTACCGAAACGCAGCGTGATCGACAATCTGCTGGCGGGGAAACGCGCCCAGATAGTCACCCTGGATTATCTGGACCACCGTAACACTACTTATTCAGAAGCAAGCTTTGATCCGGAATATGTATTGAGCCATTGATTGCGGGGCTGCGCTAGTTTGTAGGGTGGGCGACCGCCATGGATGGCGGAAGTACTGGAAACGCAGGAGCAGTTTCCAGTGAATCGCCCACCACACGCGGCTGCGGTCGCGCACGCTGGTGGGCGATGCCCACCCTAACGACTGTTTTATTTCTTGGGTGTATCTTTATTTTCCGCGATCACCACATACTCGCCTTCCAGGGCGGTGCTCCGTGAGTGTCCTGCTGTCTTGGCGTGGCGTGCACCCTGGCGCCGCAGTTTTCGCCGTAACCACCAAAAACGCGCGGCGATCACCACAACCACCACACTAAATAGCGCCACAAACGCCACGAAAAAGAAAATACCTATGAGTGCCACCCCAATAACCAAGGGCAGCAACCCTAAATATATCAACCAGCTTCGGGCCGTGCCGTGCCCGGAGGAATGATTCACAAAGAAATGTCGCGGTTCTGCCATGGTAATTTCTCAAAGCGTGGGTTGCGGGGTCGTACTAAAATCTTCTACCAAAACTATACATCGAACCCTGCTGTTAGCTCCGGTCCTCACTGAGGGCCGGGCGGTGTGCGTTTTCATTTTGTTAGGCACTCTCAAGTATCCTGGGAATACAAGCGTCCGCGGCGTACGGGTTTATAGGCGGCGATACTCTTCACGATGAGTTGATAGGGAATGTCGCCCAAAGTTCCATATTGCTTGTATGTGGCGCCGACCAGGGCGTGAATATTGGCTACCTTGCCAGGGTCTGGTGCATCCGGTGTGATCAGCGCCTGTAGGCCGGCCAGGCCCCCATACAGGATTTTTAATTCCTTGCCGAATGTCAGGCTACCCGATGTATCGGTCATCCCTAGGGCAAAGCGCGCGTTCTCTCGCAGCAACTGCACCAGCGTCATACAATCCGCGGACGCGGATGCACTATCACAGGCCGCCGATACCCGCTCCGCCACGCAATAACGGGTGGAGTGCTCGCAGGCACAACGGGTGCTGATGATGGTTTTTGCAAAAGGACAGGTAATATTATCCATGGTCCGGATACTACGCCGATGCCGGTATGCTTCACAAGGCGGTGGTTGAATAAGGTCTAACCGGATCTTGCAGTTCGGCGGTGGGCCGGGGCCTAGCTAAGGGCCGGGACTATTTAGAACGTCCGTGATCCATTTCCCGATGTCTTTGATTTCCGCGGGGACGACGGAATGGTCCATGTTGTATTCGTGCCAAAGTATCTGCGCGCCACCGGCCTTAAGAAGATTGTACGCCGATAGTCCGATGGCATAAGGCACCATGCCATCGTGGGTGCCGTGCGCCATGAAGATAGGGGTTTTGACGTTGGCTACATGCGCGTCTTGCATAAGGCTGCCGGCCAGGGGTATGGGCGACGACAGCGCCATGATACCAGCCAGGGTCTGGGGAAACCGCAACCCGGCATATACGGCAATGGCGCCACCCTGGGAAAAGCCGGCCAGGATAATGCGGCTACTGGGTATGCCGCGCGCGATTTCTTTTTCGATCAGGCCGGCAATGACCGTTTCCGATTCACGCATATGGCCAATCTTCTGATTGAAGCCGGTATCGGTCATTTCGATGTCGTACCAGGCGCGCATGATGTAACCGCCGTTCATGGTGACCGGACGATAAGGCGCATGGGGAAACACAAAACGCACGGCCAAGTTGCGCGCCAGACGCAGCTCCGGAACGATGGGTTCAAAGTCGCTGCCATCGGCACCCAAGCCGTGTAGCCAGATCACGCTGGCCGTGGGTTTGGGCCCAGTTTGGAGTTCGATGGGCGGGGTTGGCTCGTCCGCTGTGCTGTAGTCTTTTATGGCCATAGTATTGTAGTTAAGCGCCTTCACCCGTATAGACGCATCCCGAGGTGCAGGTTTCGCGTATAACGATTTTGGACAGTTGCGGTAAGGTCGGCTTCAGCCGTGCCCATATCCATTTGGCCAGATTCTCGCTGGTGGGATTCTCCAGACCGGGAACCTCGTTCAAATAGTGATGGTCCAGTTGTTCATACAGCGGTGTGAAGGCACGACCAAGATCCGCGAAGTCCATGACCCAGGCCTCTTTGGCTGTCACTGCACCGGTGGCGTGAATTTCGACGCTGAACGAATGCCCGTGCAAGCGACGGCATTTATGGGTAGCCGGCAGATTGGGCAGCAGATGCGCCGCTTCGATGCTGAATATCTTGAAAATTTCCACACATCACTCCATAAATTTCGCTGAAACATTACCCGCTATCTAGACGTAACGACATTTAAGGCCTGGTTCGTAGGGTGGGCATCGCCCACCGTACACAGCGACCACCGACGCAGGCGGTGGGCAATGCCCACCCTACCTCTACTTTAAGCTTGCCCTAAAACTGCCATCCGCCATTACTATCGCCTAACGCGTGGCTACGCGTTAGTATTATACGCGGTCACCGCCCCCGGGTCCGAACCTAATCCATGCCATGATGAACCCATCTCTATTACCTCTCGTGGTCGAACCCGCGCAGCTGGAATCTCTGCTCGGCCACGAACACCTATTGATCGTAGACCTGCGCAAACCGGAGAGCTACGCCGCATCCCATATACCCGGTGCCATTCCCCTGGATTACGCACATATCGTTGCCTCGCGCGCGCCCGTTATGGGCCTGTTGCCCGATGACGCCCAATTGTCGACGGTTTTTTCCC
>JANOTM010000203.1:0-5991 GCA_031416355.1 Gammaproteobacteria bacterium | reverse complement strand
CGCCGCAGTAACGCGAATCCGCCGCCCGCGATCAACGCGCTGCCGAAGGCGAAGGCGTGCGCGTGCACGCTGTGCGTGTCATAGCCGGCGAGGAAGGCGAGGCTTACGCCCAGCACCGCGATCTGGGCGAGTGCCAGGTCGACGAAGATGATGCCACGCGCAAGCACATGCAATCCGAGATACGTGTGTGCGATGAGCATGAGCACACTCACGGCGAGCGCCGGCGCCAGAATGGTCCACGCGCTCATAGCCCGACACCTGCGACCTTGCACGCAGTGACAATGGCGTCGAACAAATCGAAGTAAGTGGAGACCCGCGGTTGCGCGCCCACCGACTGCGGCAGCACCACGATCTTGATGCCGGTCTCTCGTGCCAGATACTCCGCTGAACGGCGCTCGTAGTACGGTTCCATGATCAGTACGCCGATCTTCTGCGTGCGTATGGTTTCAACGAGTTGCTGCAAGTGCGCGGCGTTCGGCGGGATGCCGGGCTTGGGCTCGACCTCGGCCACGATGCGGAAGCCGAAGGCGTGCGCGAGATACACGAACGACTTGTGATAGGCGATGACCGGTTTGCCCTTTAGGGCGGCGAGCTGCGCTTGCCAGTGCGCAAGACGCTGGCGCAGTTGCATTTCGAACGCTTCCAGATTGGCGCGGAAGTCTCCGGCGTGCACCGGATCGATCTCGCCCAAACGCGTACTGATCGCTTGCGCCATGCGTAAGCCATTGCGCGGATCGAGTCAATAATGCGGGTTGCCATTCGCGTGTACGTCACCTTGGGCGCGAGACACCGGGCCGGCCGACTTGTCAAGCAGCAGCGCCGACGCGGACAGATCGAGGTAGCCGGGGGCGCCGGGTAGCACGCGGCCGTTGCGCGCAGCCTCGAGTAGCGGCGCTAGCCAGCCGATCTCCAGGTCGGCGCCGATCAGCACCAGCAGATCCGCCTGGTGCGCTCGCCGGATCATGCTCGGTGTTGCCTCGGCGAAATGCGGATCGCGTGTGCCCAACGTAAGGCTTTGTACCTGCACATGCTCGCCGCCGACTGCCTGCACGATCGCGGCGCTGTCCTGCGTGGTAGTGACGACGTTGAGCTTGGCCTGCGCCCAATTCGGAAAGGCGCACAGTGCTAAAATAAGGTATGGAATTAAACGCATCATCTTGTCCTCCTAGAATTTGTGCGCGCTGTGCGCGCCCAGGTTGATTTCGTATTGCAACCAAACGGAATTCGCGCTGTTGCCGGCCAGATGCTCGGCCCAGTCGCGGTTGTATTGTAGGCGGATTTTGCTGAACTCGGTTGGATAGAACGTGAGGTTCGGGGCGTAGCGCTTGCGCCGGTCGCGCAGCGGATCGGTGCCGTCGTCGCCTTCCCCTTCGGCGTATTCCAGCCGCAGGCCCGCGACCCAACGCGGCTTGAAACCCCAGAGTACTTGTGTGTAACTGCCATGGTCCTTGAGTGCATTGCCCGGAGTCTCGTAGTCGCGCGTTAGCCACTCGGTTTGCCAGGCCACGAACGGGAAGCCGCGCTGATTTACGAGCGGTCGCCATTTGAGATACACGTCAACGCCGTAGATGCGCGTGGCGGTATCGATGGCACTTGCGTTCGGACCTGAGAGCGCGGACACGCCCAGGTTGGCGCTCACTGTGTCGGAGAGATCGCCGCCGTTCAGCCACCGCGCCGACCATAATAAATCGCTCGCCTTGCGCGCGCCACCGCGAGCTATGAGCGTGTGGCCGCCGACGGTCTCACCCGGTGCAAACAAGAAACTCGTAACGGTTTCACCGTTCGCGTTCTGCGCGCTGAGGTAAAGCTCCGAATACCACGGCAGCGGCGTGAGCCAGGCGAGCCGCGCGCCCTGGCTGCGCAGGCCGTCGCCGCCGAAGAAGCGCGACAATATTATAGGTTGATCCACGAATGCCCAGGTATGCGGGTGTTGCGCGTTTTGCCGGCCGAACTCGGTGAAATACTGCCCGGCTTTCACCTGCAAACCGTAAGGCAGCGCGCGCGTTCTGAGGAACGCTTCTTCCAGTTCCACCACGGTCTCGCCGTCCCGGTCGATCATGAAAATGAGATTCGCCTGACCATCGAGATACGGATCGACCGCGCCGCCGATGGACAGCTCGACGTTCTGCACAGTAAAGCCAGTACGATTCGGATCGTGGCCACCGGCTTGGAGATTGGCGAGTTGCGCGTCGCTGACGCTTGAGCCGCCGGCGCTAAACAACGCGGATAGGCCAATGTTGAAGGGCGCCGGATTGGCGCGTGGAATGGTATCTACTACAGCGGTGTTGGGAGCGGCCGCCACGGCGCGTGCGGCCTCAGTGCCATCCAATCGCTCTTCCAGAGCACGCACACGATCGCGCAGTTGTTGCAGTTCGGTGTCATCGGCCGCCGACACGGAGACGCCGGATGCCAATAATAGGAGCGCCAACGCGCTTGAATAAACAAAACGGGACATGAAGTTCTCCTCGTAGCTAACTCGGCTCGCGGGCGCAATCGGCCCGGAAAGCACAGACCCACGATGTGGGCACGTTTACGGGTTAATAACGGGGGAACGTAGGTGGGGCGCGACCGAAATAGACGGCGGTGAAGGAAGGCTCGGCAAGGTTTGCGGCGTGTGTGATGTAGACGTGGCGCAGATTACCCGTGAATGTCAACCACGCCTGGCTGCCCAGCGCCGCATGCAAGGAGCTAGCGGCGAGGCACCACTCGCAATGCCCGCCTGGGATATGTTTTTCCAGATCGGCTTCGTGTTGCCCGAGCGCGAACTGGCCGAGCACGAGCAGCGCAGCCAGGGCGAACAGGCGCATGCTCTGAATCCAATCCGTGTTTCTTGTTCCGCGCATGACGCCCTTATACCACATCACCGGCGAGACGCAAAGATGCGCCATCGGGCTTGTTCCTCCGGCGGTTTGGGTGCGCGAAACGAACGCGAGAGGAGTAGGTTATAACCAATCTTTATTCCGGCGCCGACCCGGTGGATCGTTTCGGATCCTTGTAACAGGCTTAACGACGCTGTGAGGATATATAAGAATTTAAATTCGCCCGCAAGCTTAATAGTTGAAGATGGGCAATGTGTCTAGCTAGTCGGACGTCGGAGCGGCGCCGCGCGTCCCGTGCAGCGCGGGAAAACCGCCGGGATCAGCGTCGGGACCAGCCTGCAACGCAGCGAGCCGCCCACGCATGGCCTCAATCTCCGCTTGCTGGCCTGCGATGATCTCTTCGGCGAGCCGGCGTACCAGCGGGTCGGTGCCATGAATCAGCTCGAGTCGTGCCATCTCCACCGCGCCCTGGTGGTGAGGAATCATCATCGCTAGAAAATCCCGGTCGGCATCGCCGCTCATGGGAGCCTGCTCCATCGCCCGCGACATGTCCTCCATGGCGGCGTGCATCGCTGGCTGAAATGCCGTTGTCGCGGCCGACTCGGATGATGCGCCGTTGCGCGTAACGGCCCCTGTCGTGAGGGCAGCGAGACTGGCGATCATCAGCACAAACCGTTTTATTTTCATGGCTTATTTATCCCGTTTGACTGCGCGCGCCTGGGCGTACATAGACCAGATTGATGCTCTTTTTGTTGCGCAATTTCCCCGACGGCAGTTCGAGGCTGCCGAGTGCGATTTGCGTGACGAACTCGGGTCTTAGGGGGTCGGAGGTATCGAACACGCTACACACTGTTTGTCCCTCGTTCGGCGTGCCGGGTAATTCGTCTTGCTCATGGGCGACGTACAATCGCGTGCCCTCGGGGTTGGTCCAGAGCCCATGCGCTTCGCGCCCGCGCGAGAAAAAGCTGGCGACGGCTCTGCGGCTCCCGCGGCCTTGGCTGCGGTCGATGATGGCAATCTGGCTCGAAGCGACGCCGCCCGGCCCGCCATCGTCGACGCGCGCCAGGCTCACATAAAGGGCTTTACCGTTGCTATTCTCGACAAATTCGAGGTGATTGGGCCGGGCCCTTTCTCCGAGCGCGACCTGATCGAATTTGCGGTGACCGCCCACCGTCTCCCAGGCCGAGACGGTATCTGCCAGTTTGTGCGAGAACCATATCTCGCTGCCGTCTGGCGAGATTTTCTCGAACGGCGTGAAGCCGAACGGGTCCTCGGCTTTGAGGTCGAGCGTAACCTTGCGTTTGGGGTGGCTCATGCCCTTGGCATCGGCGTTGAGTTCGAACACGTCGACTTTCGCTTCCTTTTGCGACGCCACGAATGCCAACCTGCCATCTTTGGAGAACCAGACCTGCGCCGGCCCGTATACCGTATCGAGGTATGCCCGCACCGCTTGGGCGCGCGTGCCGCTGCTCTCTATGATGGCGCGCTCCACGTCCAGTATCGCGATGCGGTTCTCGCCGCGCAGCGTAACCCATAGCTCTTTGCCATTGCGGGTAAAGCTCGGCTCGTGCGGCTCGCGCCCCACGAGCACGCCGCTCGCTACGCGCTCGGCATTGGTCGTGAGGCCAGCCTGGGGGTTGGGCGCATTGCCAATTACCCGCTTCTTCTGCGTATCTATTAAATAGACATTGCTCGTACCGCGCCCGGTGCAGGCGATGAGCCGCGAATCCGGTGACGGCGCGGCGCCGTGCACGGCGATAGCGCCGTGATACAGAGGCTTATTGGTCATCGCGGCGTGGGTAGGAATAACGCCGCCGGTGACAAACCGAAAGGGAGGCCGTGGGTCCTCGTCGAAGCTCGTCAAGTTTATTGTGGTCTCGATTGTATTTGTGTTCGGATCGATCACCGACATCGTATTCGAATCCTCGTTGCAGATGAATACGCGATCGAGTGCCGCGTTCATCTCGCCGTTCATATGTTTGGTCGCGAGCACCGGGCGGATACCGGCGGTAGCAAGCGCACCGAGGGCGGTGAGTTTGAGCATATTACGGCGTGTGATTTTCATGGCATCTCCTTTATGGGGTTCTTATGTCCAACGTTTGAGGTCGCGATAAACGAGTTAGGCTGCTTGAAGCAAACGTGTCCGCTCGATCCCGACCGCGAGGGTGTAGGTACAACCGCGGAATCAGGTACATGATCCGGGACTTAGCAGATCCAAGTTTTGAGTTCCTCGATGCGGCCCTTTTTCTTAACAGTGGTAGATAGTAAACACCGCTCCCCGTTGATTATTCCCCGCCCCGATCGATTTATTTTGACTTACCGCCTGGAGATTAACCATGAAAATACGGATCATCATTATTGACGGCCCGGGTCAATCCGGCATCGGTATTGCTGGGCGGGGTTTATTGGGTGAATGGCCCACCCGGTTTTTGCGACAGGCTTGTGGACGTTACGACATACAAGAATTTACAATTCACCCACAAGCTGTGATAGTTGGCGTATGCGCAACGTGTCTGGCAAATATCCCTGTCCTTGCTGTGGCCACCTAGTGTTTCGCCACCAGCCCGGCAATCACGAGAAATGTCCCATTTGTTTATGGGAGGACGACCTGGCGCAACTGCGTTTCCCGCGCATGCCGGGCAGCGCCAACGCGGTTTCCTTGGAGCAGGCGCAATACAACTACCAAGACTTCGGCACCGCCGAGCGCCGCAACAAGGGCGGCGCCCGCATCCCCGGGAGCGAAGAGCAGCGCGAGGCCGGTTGGCGCCCACTGGACCCGGGACACGACAACATCGAAGAACCGCAACGCGGCGTGGACTATGCAGACTCTTATCCTTTGGCGGACACCACGGTGTTGTATTACTGGCGTGCGACCTATTGGCGGCGATTGGCGAGCTAGACGCCGTTGATGGTGGGCTATAGGGTTTCTATCAGCAGACCCCGCTGTAGCGACCTATGCAGAAAAATTTTCCCTGGGGTAGGATAAGCCATGAAGCACTGAGCGTGTTGATAGACGCTCTTAGCAGCGGTTTGTAGGGTGGGCATCGCCCACCACACGCGGCATCGGCCGGCGCAAGCCGGTGGGCGGTGCCCACCCTACTACTATTGCCACGGCCAGGCGGTATTATTTATGGCGCTATGTTTAGGCGCTCTTAGGAACGCAGTATCTTCG
>JANOTM010000202.1:0-10477 GCA_031416355.1 Gammaproteobacteria bacterium | reverse complement strand
ATCGATGGCATGTTTCTGTAAATAGCGGCTGGTGACCTTGCGCACCGTGATCGAGTCGTCGACCACCATGACCAGCGGCCGTTTCGCCACTTTCGGTGCCGGTTTTTCTTCCTTGCGCACGGTCACGTGCATGCGATCATCGGTGATCCACAGACCCGGAACGTCGAGAATAAGCACAACGCTGCCATCGCCCAGAATGGTGGCGCCCGCCAGTCCTTCGATATGGCTCAACTGCGTGCCGACCGACTTGACCACCACTTCGCGGGTTCCAGCGAGGCCGTCGATTTGCATGGCCACTTGGCGCGAACCGCTGCGCGCGACCAGCACCGGCGCCTTGCGCGCGGTGCGCGGTAGCGGTGTGACGCCCAGCCGGGTCGATAAATGCATGAATGGGTAGACTTCGCCGGCGTGCTCCAAGAGCTGCTTCTTGCCGCCGGGCAACTTGTTTAGCGTGCTTATCGGAACTTCGAGCAGGTTGATAACCGCCGAAATGGGAATGGCGTACAGATGTTCCCCCGCATGCACCATCAAGGCCTGGGTGATGGACAGGGTCAGTGGTAGGCGCACGACGAAGGTAGTACCGACACCGCGCTCGGTTTCCACCGTAATCACACCGCCGAGCTGCTTGACCTCGGTGTGCACCACGTCCATGCCCACCCCGCGTCCAGAAAGATGAGTGATAGTGGTGGCGGTGGAAAAACCCGCTACCAGAATAAATTGCATCACTTCCTCATCCGAAAGAGTCGTGCCCGGCTCCATCAATTCGCGCTCTATGGCCTTGGCGCGTATGGCGTCGATGTCGAGACCGGCGCCGTCATCGGAGAAGCGGATCACGATTTCCGTGCCTTCATGGCTGGTGGCGATGTTGATCTTTCCTATCGGCGGTTTACCGGCGCGCTTGCGTACGTCTTCGCTCTCCATGCCGTGGTCGATGGCGTTACGTATCATGTGTTCGAACGGGCCTATCATGCGATCGAGCACGGTCCTATCGACCTCCACCTCGTTGCCGCTGAGCTCCAGTTCCACGCGCTTGTTCAATTCGCGTGCCGTCTGGCGCACGATGTGCCGCAGGCGCGCGGCCTGGGTGGAGAAACTGATCATGCGCGTGCGCATCAGGCCTTCTTGCAGATCGGTATTGACGCGCGCCTGCTGCTGCAAGACGGTTTCCGCCTGGCCGACAAAATTGTCCATGCTCGACTGGATGGTGTAGAGATCGTGCAGGCTTTCGGCCAGGCTGCGCGACAACTGCTGCAAGCGCGAGAACCGATCGAATTCCAGCGGATCGAACTCGGCACCGGCGGCCGACAGACTTTCTTCCGAGCGATAAAGGATCTGCGATTCGGAATGGATTTCGAGCTCACGGATTTGATCGCGGAAACGCGTGACGTTGCGGTTGAGTTCCGCCATGTTCTCGCGGAAGCCGAATATCTGTTGCTGCATACGCGAGCGCGAGATACTCACTTCGCCGGCATAGTTCACCAAGTTATTAAGCAGACTGGTGCGTACCCGGATTTGACCGCGCCGGTCGCTGGCCTCGGCCGCGGACTCGCTTTGCTCCGGGGTGTCGCGGCGCTCTAGCGGGGCATTGGCCATGGTTTCAGTTTCTGGTATTTCATCCGCGTCCGCGGTATAGGTCGTCATCGCGGCCGTCGCAGGCACATCTTCGTGCGTGACGTAGGGCTGGTATTCGGGTTGGTATCCGATCGTCTCGTCAATCGTTTCTTCGGGCGGCGGCTCCAGGGGTTCCGCCGTTACCGGCTTTTTTCCCCGAGATCCCGGAGGGGGCTCCACGGCCACGCCTTGCGCCTTTGCTACTACTTTGGCATTGAGCTCGGCGATGCTGGCCACGGGTTGCCGATTTTGTATCTGCTCGATCATATTAACGAGGGCATCGTGCACTTCGTCGAACAAATCCAACACCCCGGCCTCCATGGAAATGCGACCGTCTTCTACTTCTCTTAAAAGGCTCTCGGTGTTGTGACTTAGATTGCCCATGGTCATGGCACCTGCCATGCGCGCTCCGCCCTTGAGGGTGTGGAGCGAGCGCTTCAGGTCTTGTAACGGCTGCGCGCTGGAATAATCGCCGCGCCAGTCATTGAGCGCCGCCTCGATAGAGGTAAGTATATCCACCGCTTCTTCCATAAAGATTTCGAGCAGCTCGGGATCGATGTCTTCTTGCATATCGGGCGTGGGCTCGACCGCCGCTGGCCGCATAGACACCGCGGGCGTGAAAACCGCCACGGGCTGGTGCGTTTCGTGCCCGCCCGGTTCGTAATGCTCGACCACGCGTGCGGTCTCCTGGTGCAGGCGGTGCGCCAAACTCAGGTGTGCCTGGCGTAGCTCCTCTGGGGGAGCGTCGCCGCTGTTTAATACGTCCACCAATTCAGTCACCGTAGCATGCACTTCGCGTATTAATTCTATCGATGCCGTACTCAACGGCTGCTGTCGGGTATCGTGCACGTGGAATAATTTTTCCATCTCGCCGCAGCATTCGGCCATGAACTGCAAATCGAGCGCATTCGCGCTGCCCTGCAGGGTGTGCGCAACGCGCAATACGTTTTCCGTCACCATGCAGGCCTGGCCGGAGTCGAGACAGGAAATCATCTCGTCCTGCAGGATCGCCAAATGGCCGCGGGTTTCGCCGGAAAAAATCTGCAGCAGCACGGGATCGAAGGAGTAGCTCGCCGGCGCCGGGCTGGCGATGTCGATACCCTCTATCTCCGGCATCGCCATCAGCTCGATGGACTCCACCTCGCCTTGAAATTCGAAGCCGGTGTCGATCTCCCCGCCGCGGCTGAGTGTGTCCGCCTTGCCGCGCAGTGCATTGATATCCGCTTGCGGCACCGGCCCGCCGGCGAGCTGTGCCACCATGTCCGGTAGGGTGGCCTGTACCTCGCGCAGCAAGGCAAACATGGAGTCGGAATGGGCGATCTTGCCCTCGCGCACTTTGTTGAGCATGCTCTCGAACGCCCATGCCAACTCGGCGATCTC
Source organism: Gammaproteobacteria bacterium (assembly GCA_031416355.1). Taxonomy (GTDB): domain Bacteria; phylum Pseudomonadota; class Gammaproteobacteria; order Acidiferrobacterales; family UBA6901; genus JANNJF01. Next base: position 7,486 of record JANOTM010000202.1, on the reverse strand, counting down.
GCCCGCACCCACCATGCGGCCGCTGCCCTTGAGGGTGTGGAAGGCGCGCCGTACTTCCAGTAGTACATCACGATTTTTCGGATCGTCGAACCACTGGGGCAACATCTTGTCGATCACTTGCAGCATTTCGCGCGCGTCTTCGATGAAGATATCCATAATCTCTTCATCGAAACCGTCATCGCTAGCGGGTTTTTCGGCGGCGGGTGCGACAAATTCTTCCGCTTCCGACGATGACTCGAATTCCGGCTGCGGTTGCCGGTAGCTGTGCTTGGACGATGCCGTCGCGGTTTCCACCGGGACCACTACGGCGTGCAGCTGTTCACGCGCCAGGCTAGCGAGGATTTCCACCGATTGTTCGAGGGTTTGCCGAATCGCCGGCGTAAGTTGGCTGGGATCGGTGACGACCATGCTCAACAAAGTATTGGTGTCATGGCTGATTTTTTCCAGCCTTTCCAGGGAATGCCGGCTCGCCATGAGCGCTATGTCGCGCAGGTCTTGCTGCAGGATACTCAAGACCTGATGACTGCGCGGATCGGCTAGCCAGGCAGGGAATTTGCGCTGGATGTCGGCGATCAGCGCCGCTGGATCGCCCGCCGGTGACGGCTTGCCGGACCGGGCCGCATCCAGATCGCGCCATGCCACGCTCAGTAAGGCGTCGAGGTTGGGGCGGTCGCGCTCCAGGCCTTCGATATAGGCACCGATGGTGCCTACCGCCACCGCCAGCGCGTCCAGAACCGCACTATTCGCCCTAAGCGCACCGGCGTGCACGTCTTGCACGGTCTGGTTGGTGACCAAGGTCATCTCCGCCACGTGCTCCTGACCGAGTATCTGCAAGGCGCCTTGAATCTGATTGAGATAACCCGGTACTGAATCGAGCTTGCCGAGAACATCCGGGTTGGCGGCAAACGCCTCCAGAGTCTCCTCGACTTTGCCGAGGTTGACACGGATCTCGCCCGCCACCGCGGCCAGCAATTGCTTGAATTCATTTTCGCTCAAGGAGGCGTCCGAAATCTCGATGCCTTCGGTCGGCAACGACTCTTCCGGTGAATAGCGCCGGCGCAGATTTGCAATCGCCTCTTCGACCTGTTTCTTCCAGGGCGCGCCCAGGCGGTTAAAGTCGCGCGAACTGCTTTCGATCAGGAGCAAGGCGCCGGCCATGGACATGGACACGGCCTCGGATTTTTCGATTTGCCCCTGACCTATGCTGCGGCACACTTCGATCAGTTCGTCCACCAAGGCCTTGAGCACACCGATATTGAGCATGCCCAGAGTGCCGGACATCCGCTTCAGTAATTCGATGAGCGGTTCCAGGGTCTTGTTTCCCTCTCCCTCGCTGTCTTCGAAATATCCGGCGAGCATTTCCTGCGCGCTTGCGACCTCTTTACCGAGGGCGTTAGCCACCGCGTGCAAGGCCTCGGGGGTCGGCATATCGTAAATTTCGACCGCGGCTTCGCCGGTGAGCAGGGTATCGAGATCAAATGCGCGCCGGATCTGGCCGACCTTACCGCCGCTCGATTTGGCATCGCCCAGCTGGAACAGCATGGCCTTCACCAACCCCTCGGCCAGGGTGCGCTGCTGGGCTTTGTCGTCGCCATCGATGAATTTCTTGATTAAGCGATCGATACGGCCGAGCAATTTCTTGCGCTCGTTGGTAGGCTGTAAATCATTGGACACCAGCGCATCGAGTAGACCGCCCGCCACCCAGAACACCTGTTCGATAAATCCCACGTAGGCGGCATACTCGAGTTTCGCCAGCAACTCCGCCATACGGCTCAGGTGCTGTTTGGCGTCGGCATCGCGCAACCAGCCTAGCAGGGCGAGCTGGTACTGGTGACGCAGGGACTTGGCAGCGGCGACGAATGCGTCTTCGGACGCGGTGCCTTTTTCTCCCGGGCGGGGCGGCGGGCGCACCGTCGGGTCGGGGGAAAAAAGGTCGAGTTCGGCAATCGCCTCGACGCCGCGCGCCGCGCGCAGCTCATTGATAACCGGCAGCAGGCGCAGCGGCACATCCGGTTGGCCATCTTGCAGGCGCGCCAGGTAATCGGGTAGCGAAAGTATGCCGCGTATGAGGATTTCAAAAACCGGAGGGCTGGATGCGACCTTGCCATTCAAGATGGCCTCCGCCAGCGCCTCGTTCTCGCGCGCGAGCATGGCGGCACCGTCCAACTCCACCATCTGCAGGGTTCCAAGCACCTGGTGCAGATAGGTATTGCAGAAACGCAGACTGGTCGTGTCCGACGGGTTCGCGGCAACGGATTCCAGGGCAAGGCGCGCCTGTTTCAGGGTCTCGTCTATCTCGGTCTTGACCCAACCGAGGGTACCCGGGTCAATTTTGCTCATAATCGCTCACGCGCATCGACGCCGCATCGCATTTTTATCAGTCGGCCTGACGGTGGCAACCGAAAGTGGACTCGGTTCAGAACTAGGCCGCCGGTAACTTGAAGCCGGCCACCGACGCCTGTAACTCGCGCGCCAGATCCGACAGCTTGCCAATAGATTCGGCGGTCTGCCGGGTACCGGTGGAAGTCATGGTCGTCGCCTCCTGGATTTGTCCCATATTGAGCGACACCGCCGTTGCCGTCTCGGATTGCTGGTACGCGGTACGCGCGATACCCACAATGAGTTCCGACAGCTGTTGCGACACCGATTCGATTTCTCCCAGGGCCTGACCGGCGGCATCCGCCAGGCGCGTGCCTTCTACCACGCCCTTGGTCGCTTGTTCCATGGACGCCACCGCTTCGTTGGTATCGGCCTGAATGGTCTTCACCAGATCGGCGATCTGCTTGGTGGCTTCGCCGGAACGTTCTGCCAGTCGCTGCACTTCGTCCGCCACCACCGCGAAACCGCGGCCGGCCTCGCCCGCCATGGCCGCCTGGATGGCGGCATTGAGCGACAAGATATTGGTTTGTTCGGCAATGTCGTTGATCAGCTCCACGATTTCACCGATTTGCTGCGATGATTCGCCGAGACGCTTGATGCGTTTTGCGGTTTCTTGGATCTGCTGGCGCATGCCGTCCATGCCTTGGATGGTGTTCTGCACCGCTTCCGCGCCGCGTTTCGCCGTGCTCACCGAACCTTGCGCCACTTCCGCGGATTTTTCCGCGCTCACGGACATGTTTTCCATGGACTTGGCCATGGATTTCACGCGATCGGTGGTTTCAGCGATCTGCACCGCCTGGCGGGTGGCCGCTTGCGTCAACTCGTTGGCGGTCTGGCGGCTGCGTTCCGATGCCACCGCTACCTGCTGCGCGGCGGCCTTGATACGTACAACCAGGTTGCGCATCTCCTTCACCGCGAAGTTGATCGAGTCTGCGATGGCGCCGGTGATCTGTTCGGTCACTTCCGGCTGTATGGTCAGGTCGCCGTCCGCCAGGTTACCCATTTCATCCAACAGCTTGAGAATGGCGTCCTGGGTAACACGATTTTGTTCGGTACTGGCGCGGGCGCGCTGACGCTGCTCGTTAAACAGCTTCCACACCACTAGGGCCATAAACAGGAAGGCGGCGAACGCCAGGACAAAGGTCAAGGTCTTGGTGGCTTCGCGCTGCTCCGCCATGGCGCTGTAGCTCGCTACCAGTTTTCTGGAGGTGTCCAGTAGGGGGTCCGATTGTTCGAACACCAGCTGACTTGCGCGCTGCGACACGAACAGTTCCGCAGCGATGCCTAGAATGCCTTCGACGTGTACGTTCAACTCATCGAAAATGCTTCCGGCCTCGTCCAGTTTACCGCGTACGCTGGCCGGTACCAGGTTGCGCAATTTGATATTGGTATCGCGGAACAGCTTGGCGTCTTTACCAAACTGGGCGGCTGCTACCGCGGCTTCGGCTCCGCCCTGGGCGAATAGATTGACGTCCTTGGCAATGCGCTGGCTCAACATGCCTTGGCGGCCGGCGAGATAGAGGATGTCGCCTTTTACGCCCGCGATGGCGCCCATCTCCACCACCTCGTCCGACAGTGCCAGCAACAGCGGCGCCGCCTGGTTGATACCCACCACGTGGTCGCGTAGGGTCAACATGGCCTCTTCCTGGCCGAGAATCTGATCGACATTCTCGCGCATCACCTTCCACTTGTCCGTCACCGCCTTGAGTGCCGGCGCTACGTCCTTCGGACTCGCGGGAATACTCAGCTTGTCATTGCCCTTGGTCAGGTTATTGATAATGCCTTCGAAGGCATTGCGCGATTCCTTTAACGTCGGGAATGCACCCTCCTGTCCATACACCGCTTCGCGCGCGTCTTTAGCCACGCGTTGCGATAGCATCAGCAGCTGTGACGATTGTTCGATGTATTTGGATTCCTTGTTCGCCTGCTCCGCACCGGAGGCGAACATCCACACCACCGCCAGTAGCAGCACCACCATGACAGTGAGAAGTATGGGCAAACTGCCTAGGACTCGGATAATGTCCTTGCCGCCCAGTCCGTGGCCACGACTCGACTGGACATCGATGTACTCCTCGCCCATATCGATCGCCATAGGGTCCGCTCCCCCGCCTTTACCCTGTTTAATCGTGTCCTGCTTGGATTTACCAAGCTTGGGTAATTTAATTATCGCCATGCCTTGTACCTCATCCCGTTAGACTCTGTTCGTTTATCATCCTGCCCTGTTACCTTTCAACCACACGCGCCCGCCGGCCGGATGTTGCAGAGGCGACTGGCGCTTGGATACTACAGTGAAACTTGCGTGCATAGTCACGCGGGCGCACATTAGGAATTACGCCGCGACATTCATAAATGCTTCGCTGCTCGCCAGCGACTGCATATCGAATACGCCCCACAATATGTTGTCGCGCAAAAACGCGCCGCGCGCATGGGCCATGGCGGGATCGTCCATCCCGGTCACGTCCTGTCTTTCTACTTCTTCATCGAAGTGCCGCAAACCCAGCACTTCGTTGACGATCAGCGCCGTGGTCAAACCCGATACATTCATGATCAATAAACGGGTTTTTTCGTCCGGCTCCACCGGGTCTTTACCGAAATACTCGGCCAGATCGACGATGGTATACAGATTACCGCGCACATTGGCGATGCCCTTGAGCCACCTACGGGTGTCAGGCACCGGCGTGATGACCGGGCAATGCAATACCTCGGAAACCTGATCCAGGGGCGCAACAAATTGCATATCCGCCAGCCGGAATCCCAAACCGGACCACAGCGTCGCCATCTGCACCTGTTCGGGCAGGCCGGGGGAGTTGCTCCGGCTCTGTTGCTGCATCTGATGCAGCAGGCTGAGCGGGTCTAGCCTGGACTTCGCCATGGTTCAGAGCGCCCTGATCTTGTCCATCAATACCTTCTCGGTAACCGGCTTGACGATGTAGTCCTTGGCGCCCTGCCGCAGCCCCCAGGCCTTGTCGGTTTCCTGGCCCTTGGTGGTGCAGATAATCACCGGGATCTTCGCGGTTTCCGGATTTTTAGTAATCGCACGCGTGGTTTCAAAACCACTCATGCCAGGCATGACCACATCCATGAGAATAAGATCGGGCTTGTCCGTTTTTGACTTGGCGATCGCCTCTTCCCCGTTGGATGCGGTGGTCACGCTGAATCCGTTCTTTTTAAGCATCTCACTCAGAAGATGGATCTCCGTCGGAGAGTCGTCCACCACCATTACATTTTTTATCGCCATTGCTATTCCCTCTTTTATCCTTAAGAAAACTTTACCGCCATTTATCGGTCCGCAACGCAGAATCCTTGATTCTTAGTGCACGTATTTAGTGATTACCTCGATCAACTCCTCCTGGGTAAAGGGCTTGTTGATATGCTCCTGTGAGCCCGCGATCCGGCCACGGGCCCGATCGAATAAGCCGTCTTTGCTGGACAACATAATGACCGGCGTATCCTTGAAATTCTTATTATTCTTAATGAGCTGACAAGTTTGATAACCGTCCAACCGCGGCATCATGATATCGACGAAAATAATATCCGGCCGCTGATCGGTAATGACCGACATCGCCTCGAAGCCATCGGAAGCGGTAAACACGTCGTAACCGGCCTTTTTTAGCAATGCCTCGGCGGTACGACGTATGGTGTTGCTGTCGTCGATGATCATTACCTTAATACTCAAAACTCCACCCCAGTCGGTTGTTACTTGCCTGTAATTCTAGATGTTTATGTCAGCGCCTGCGCGCCAGTAAATGTATTTTCTTCAATTATTTTCATAGGATAATGATTTACTAGCATAAAATACCACTAAAATCCACGTTTTGCAGCCGATAATAGCCAGATCGCGACGCTCAGGTCAAACCCTCTGCCGCCATGTTGAATGGGCAGCACACTGCCGCATTACTTTGGCGCCTGCATTATGGCAAGCAAGACCTGGCTGCTCTCACTATCCCGAATCATCCCATATCACCCCCAGTAGGCGGGCAGGGCTGGATAGCATGGCTAAATTTAAGCACAAGAAATGTGCTAGATGTGCCGCCTAAGGAAAGATTCATTCTATAGGCCGCGTGGATGAGTTACCATCCGGCTGTCACTACAGGGAGCCTCCACCCATGTCCGTCGAGCACTTGCATGCCGTACCCCACCTCACCACCGCCCTCACGGGGCCGCTGCAGCAGATCGAGGAACACCTGCTGCGACATCAACCGGAAATCGAACATTGGTTTCGGGCCCAATGGCTGGAAACCCCGCCACCGTTTTACTCATCGGTGGATCTGCGCAATGCCGGTTTCAAACTTGCCCCGGTGGACACTAATCTCTTTCCTGGGGGCTTCAATAATCTTAATCCGGCGTTCCTGCCCTTGTGCGTACAGGCGGTGCAGGCGGCGGCGGACAGACTCTGCCCTAAAGCATGTCGCATATTGGTCATCGCCGAAAGCCATACGCGCAATATGTTCTACCTGGAAAGCCTGGCATCCCTGGCCAATATACTGGAAAAAGCCGGCTTTCACGTACGCGTGGGTACGCTCCTGCCGGAAATCACCGCCGCTACCCCCATGGACCTGCCCTCGGGGCGTAAACTGGTGCTGGAGCCCCTAATACGGGAAGACGATTGCCTAAAAGTGAAGGGCTATGCACCGTGCTTCGTTTTGCTCAATAACGACCTCTCCAGCGGCAGCCCGCCGATACTCAGGGGTCTCAAGCAGCCGGTGCTACCACCCTTGGCCATGGGCTGGTTCAATCGTCTGAAGTCCACCCATTTCGGCCACTACCACCAAGTGGCGCAGGATTTTGCCAAACTCATTGATATCGATCCGTGGCTGATCGATCCGGTCTTCCGCAAGTGCGGCGAGATCGATTTTCAGAAACGCGAGGGTGAGGAGTGCTTGGTTAAGAACGTCGGCGCGGTATTGGATGAAGTCGCCGCAAAATATCGGGAATACGGCATTAGCAATGACCCATTCGTGATCGTTAAAGCGGATGCCGGAACCTATGGCATGAACATCATGACGGTACACCATCCAGATGAAGTGCGTGGTCTAAACCGCAAGGAACGCACGAAAATGGCACGTGGTAAGGAAGGCCTGATGGTGGCGGATGTCATGGTACAGGA
>JANOTM010000201.1:0-7927 GCA_031416355.1 Gammaproteobacteria bacterium | reverse complement strand
TTTCTTTTGGTTACTTTGCTTTGCACAAGCAAAGAAAAGTAACCCGGGGTGCAGGGGCGGAGCGCCCGCAATTAGCTTTTAAAGCTGCGCGCTAGCGCGTTCGCTCAAGCAAAAGCACCCTCACCCCTACCCCTCTCCCAGAGGGAGAGGGAATCAAATTTATTATTGCGAGACAAAACAGCTTCTAATCCCCTGCTGTTTCGACTTAAGGGGCGTAGGTAGCAGCTAGCTCATGCGCCTCTGCACAACCGCCATCTGCCTATCATGCATACGCCCAAGTAACACCAACGCCACCACCGCACCCGTCAAGGCAAAGGCCATGTCCGACTGGGTATCCCAAATATACCCCTGCGTGCCGAGAAACGCCTCGGCCGATTCACCCGAAAACAGGGCCACCCCCCATTCGACCAACTCATAGAAGGCGCTGATCGCCAGACAGATACTTACGATGATGAAAAAAAGCCAGCCACGATGGGTGACAATGGCATTGCGTAATAAAATCTCGCGCGCGACCATTGCCGGAACGAAGCCTTGCGCGAAGTGGCCAAGCTTGTCATAGTTATTGCGTTGCAGGGCAAACATCTCCTTGATTCCATCGAACAAGGGCACTTCCGCATAGGTATAATGGCCACCGACCATTAAAATAATGCAATGCAAGAGAATCAGTGTATAGACAAGTGGAGTGAAACGAAAACGATTCCAGGTGAGTACCAGCGCCACGAGGGCGATGAGGGCCGGAAAAACCTCAAGCCACCAGGTGAATCTATCTTTCGGGTAGATCGCCGACCAGGCCAAAACCGCGCCATAGACCGCCAACCACAACCAAGTGAGGGCCGCGCGCGGCGACGTAGTAGTATTCATCACCCTACGCTTAACAAGATTTCATGCATCATGGGCCTAGCTCAGGGACCGATTCCTGTCCATAATGCCGTAAGCGCCCCAGCTCCTCAATGAACCTACCTAAATAAACATCCGGGGCGAGCAAGTCTGGGTTTCTGGAATTACGTAGTCCCGGCAGATTTGTTATCCTTCATGGAGCTGAGAACTAAAGAGAGATGCATGCCGGCATCAGGATGGCCGGGGCGGCGCCGACTATAGCATCCCAAGGAGCAGGATTTCATGACCAAGCGAGCAAACATCTGGCAGCGTTTAACCGGTGCGCCTGAATCGATTACCGATCCCGAGCGTGCCCGCCAATTTCAATTGCTGGCCAGCGTGCTTTTACTGTTAATGCCTCTCGGCGCCGTCTCTATCGCGGTGCAGTTGTTGCTGATACCGAATTTTGCACCCACCTTCACCGCCGTTGCCATCGGTCTGGTTTTACTGCTGGTGGCCTACGGCCTGACGCGCGCTGGCCACTATCGAGCCGGTGGAATAATGGTAGTCAGCGTGACCGCCCTCGGCAGTTTCGCCGCGGTCATGCTGCCTCCGCACAATACCTTTAGCTATGCTTTCCTGTTTCTCAGTATCTTTCTGGCATCGCTGCTGTTCAGCGAAGCCTTTACCTGGCTTACCACGGTGGTGGTGCTGTTCATAGTGACACTCGTCCTACCCATCTGGAAGGTGCGACCGCCGGGTAATGATCCGGTAGTGGTACCCATCTTCCTGATTTGCGTTACGGCGTTACTCCTAATATACCGCCGTCACCGCAATGCAATAGAACACGATCGGCACGCAGAACTAAGCGCCAGCGAAGAACGGTTTCGCAGCCTCGCTGAGGTTACCCTTGAGGGCATCGTGTTCATTGTGGATGGCCACATCATCGACATTAACGAACGCGGTGCGAATATTTTCGGGGCGCCGCCCGACGCAATCATAGGCCGTGACGTGATGGATTTTTGTGCTCCGGAATTCCAAGAGCTGGCCACACATCATATTCGCACCGACTCCGAGGAACGCTATGAAGTTATCGGCATACGTGCCGGCAACGTACGTTTTCCTATGGAAGTCCAGGGACGCAAGACCATCTACCAGGGCCGTCCAGTCCGGGTAACAGTATTACGTGATCTGACCGAGCGCCGGCGTGCAGAAGAGGATTTACTGCAGATTGCACGCGGCGTTTCCGCCAACATCGGCGATTCGTTCTTCCATTCACTAGTGGCACATCTGGCCAAAGTACTCAGCGCCGATTACGCCTTTGTGGGGGAGCTAATATGCGGCACCAGCGATCAGGTACGCGCCATTGCGGTATATGCCAACGGCGAACGGCTAAATAACTTCGAATACCATCTGGGCGGCACACCGTGTGAAAACGTGGTTGGCCATTACCCCTGCGCCTATCCACATGATGTGCAAAAACTGTTTCCCGCCGATCATATGCTTAAGGAACTGGACGTCGACGCCTATATTGGCACACCGCTCTTCGATTCCGCCGGCCGAGCACTCGGTCTGATTACCGTTTTATATCACCACCCAGTAGAGAAGCATGAACGTGTCGCCTCCACCCTGCAAATCTTCGCCGCGCGCGCCGCCGCCGAAATCGAACGTGCGCGTGCGGAACAGGCATTACGCACCAGCGAGGCACGCTATCGCACTATCGTTGAGACCGCGCAGGAAGGCATCTGGCAGATCGATGCCGCTAATCGAACCACCTTCGTTAACCAGACCATGGCAGATATGCTCGGTTGCACCCCGGAAGAGATGCATGGGCGGAGCTTGCTTGAGTTCATGGATAGCGAAGATCAGGCGGTCGCTTTGCAGGACATCGAACGTCACCGGCAGGGTAGCGCTGGGCAGCACGAATTCAAATTCCGACGCAAAGACGGCAGCGAATTATGGGCCCTGGGCAATACCAGTCCGTTAGTGAATGAACACGGTAGCTATGTGGGTGCATTTACCATGCTATCGGACATCAGCGCACGCAAGCATATCGAGCTCGCGCTCAGCCAAAGCGAAAGCAATCTCCGTGCCTTGACAGAGAATGCCAATGTCGGGATTTTGGTGAACTACCGCGGGCGTCACGTGTTCGCCAATAACCAGCTGCTGAAAATGCTGGGTTACACGATGGAAGAGTTGCGCACAACCGGGGTGAAGGAACTGGTGCATCCCAGCGAATACGACAAAGTGATGGCGCGTTTTAGTGAACGCATGCAGGGGAAACCGGCAACGCCAGTTTATGAAACCGTATTCCTGACCAAGGACGGCCGGGATGTACCCGTAGACGTCACGGCCACCAAAACCACGTGGCAGGGCGAGCCCGCCGGCCTGGTATTCCTGCACGATATCAGCGAGCGCCGGCGCACCGAGGCGCAGATGCGCAAACTCTCGAGCGCTGTGGAACAGACTGCCGATACCGTACTCATCACCGATCGCAACGGCATCATCGAGTACGTCAATCCGGCATTTGAGCATACCACCGGCTATACGCGCGCCGAGGCCCTCGGTCAAAAACCGCATCTCTTGAAATCCGACAAGCAAAGCGCCGTGTTCTATCGGAAATTATGGGATACGATCCTGGCAGGCGACGTATTCAGCGAAGTATTCATCAACCGCCACAAAGATGGCAGGTTGTATTACGAGGAAAAAACCATTACCCCGCTCAAGGATGCGAGCGGCCACATCAGCCACTTTGTCGCCACCGGCAAGGATGTCACCGAGCGCGCCCAAGCGCAGGAGCGCCTGCAACACATGGCGCAACACGATGCCCTAACCGAACTGCCCAACCGCATGCTGCTACTCGATCGCCTGAAGCAGGCCTTGGCACGCGCACGCTGGCACAAGCGTATTGTAGCGCTGCTGTTCGTGGACCTGGACCGTTTCAAGACCATTAACGATACTCTCGGCCACGAAACCGGCGACCTGCTCCTGCAGCAGCTGGCCACCCGTTTCAGCCGTAACGTGCGCGCCGGCGATACCGTAGCGCGCTTCGGCGGCGACGAGTTCGTTATCCTGCTGGACGATGTGGCGAGCGCGAACGACATCACTAACGTCGCGCAGAAAGTATTACTGGCGCTTGCTCCACCGTTCGAAATTGCCGAACGTAGTTTGTATATTACCGCCAGCATCGGCATAAGCATGTGCCCCAACGACGGCGAGGATTCCACCACACTGCTTAAAAATGCCGACATCGCCATGTACCGTGCCAAGGAGCTGGGCAAGAATACCTATCAATTCTATTCGGCCGACATGAGTGCGCGCGCATTCGAGCGCCTCACGCTGGAGTCGAGCCTGCGGCACGCACTGGAGCGTAACGAACTGCGCTTGCATTATCAGCCCATCATCGACGTCACGAGCGGCGCTATTACCGGCGTGGAGGCCCTGCTACGCTGGCAACATCCGGACTTTGGTCTGGTCATGCCAACTGATTTCATCCCACTGCTCGAGGAAACCGGCCTTATCGTGCAGGCGGGTGCATGGGTATTGGATAGCGCATGCACGCAGCTGCGCGCCTGGCATACGGCCGGATGGCCGGGGCTACGGCTGTCGGTAAACCTGTCGCCACGCCAGTTCCAGACCGGTGGCTTAACTACCTCGATAGAACACAGTCTTGCAATACTTCGCTGCCCGGCTGATCTGCTGGAACTCGAGATAACCGAGGGCGTCATTTTGCAACACGCCGCCACCACCCTAGCTACCTTGGAAGCGCTGCGTGCGCTGGGTGTACGCCTGGCCCTGGACGACTTTGGTACCGGATATTCGTCGCTCAGTTACCTTCGCCGTTTTCCCATCGATACCCTTAAAATCGATCGCAGTTTCATACATGATATTCCGGAAGACCCGGACGACAGTGCCATTACCAGTGCGATCATTGCGCTGGCACAGAGCCTTAAGTTAGACGTCATCGCTGAAGGCGTGGAAACCGAGGCACAACGCGACTTCCTGAGCGCGCGCGGCTGCCGCCGCATGCAAGGCTCTTTATTCAGCCGACCGTTACCGGCGGAGGAAATGGCCGCCCTACTCGACGCGAGCAAGTTAAACTTGCGCGCGGATACACACTAACCACGCGCATTGAAACTTGCAGTAGGTGGGTGGGCGACCGCCAGGCGAGCCCATGGATGGGCGAGGTAGAGCGCTGTCGGGAACAGGCGCCGGCGAGTCCATGGATGGACGAGGTAGAGCGCTGTCGGGAACAGGCGCCGGGATGGCGGAAGTACTGGCGCTAGGCCTCTTGAGGCGAACACAGGAGCAGTTTCCAGTGAATCGCCCACCAGCGTGCTTTGCAGATAAAAAAACGGCGGACCATGAGGTCCGCCGTCAGACAGGCACTACAGCTTTCTTCTAGTTATGCCTTAGGGGCAGTGATTCACCACACTCGGATCTGCATGGTTCACAGCGGTGGCACGCGTCGGTACGCCGCGTAGTGGCTGGATCTCGCTAAACCCGAACAGCGGGGCGGGCAACGGGCAGATCAGACTGACGCGGCCGGTGCTCGGCAAGGCCGGGCCAGTGCGCTGCAGATATTTCACCACCACTTCCGTTACATCGAGGAACTCGTTGGTTTCTGGATCCATCAGGGGTCCCACTACACCGCCAGTGCAGTTATCGCAACCGTTGATGGTGGCAGGATTGGTGCGGAACCAATAACCGGCGACGGCATAGGTGCTGGTGGGGGTGTTCGGTACGCCGTCCACCTTGATCTCCCAGCCGCGGGAACCTTTGGGGTTATAGGCATCGAGTTTCCAGCTGACGCCGCTGTAGCCGAACAGCCAGCCACCGCGCCAATCGTCCAGGTTGGGGCTAAACACGGAGTGACTCGAGTTTTCGACCTGGCTTTTAAGCTGTACGCCGGTCACCGGCGATGCGCGCCCGAGTAGCGGGCTAACGGGGATGTAGTGATAAATATCGTTCATGGTAATGGCAGAACCGGCGCGGATGTGGGTACCGTAGCGGAAACCGCGCAGGGTCGAAAAATTCACCGGCTGTTGCGCGACATTGTTCGCATACCATCTCATTGCGTCCGCGATCATGTTGTGCGAAGTCCCTTCTATCACGCCCGGGACCGCTTCGTGGGAGAAATTAGAACGATGCAGATCCACACCGGCATAACCCACAATCTCATTGAGCGGACGCTTCAGGCGTATCTTGATGTCGTGCACGGTGCCGTCCGGTGCCGTCCAGGATCCGTTGTTGATCGGGCTGGTCATGCTGGCGCCGGCGAAGGAACTGCCGGACAGGAACGGTTTACGCACTGCGCTGACCACCTTGGCGATATCGTCGTTTTTCGGGATCGAGGTATTGATGGTGATGGGCTTCCATGACCATTTCACGATTTTACGGGTCTTGGTATCGACCTCGACCTTGATGACACCAATCATGGTGCCGTCCTGTCCTTCTTCCACTAATACCGTACCGCCCTGGGTAACAACGGGCTTACGGGTCTCTTCGTGCATGTCGGAACTAAAAACAAAATTCACGCCCGGGTTGGCCTCGGTGAGCGCAATGTTACGCGCCATTTCCAGCTCGGAAATCATGACCACCACGTCGCAGTTATGGGTAGTGCGCAGCAGTGTGATCATTTCCGGTACTTCGGCCTTGCCGTCGGTAAGCGTGAAGCCCTTGGTCACATTACCTACCACCTGCGGGCCGCGTTGCGTGGTTAAACCGAAAATGCCCACCTTGATGCCGTTAACGTATTTGATGGCATAGGCGTTGGCGACACGTTGGCCGGCCCGGGCGGCATACGCCGGGTTGTCGGCATTGTAATAGAGATTGGCCGCGAGCAGGCCCCATGGCGCCTTGGGCGCCTGGCCGTTCACGCCCACGAATAATTCTAGAAAACGATCAGTGCCATATAGAAAATCCCAGTTGCCCGGGGTATAGGCGTCGATGCCGAACTTGTTGAGTACATCCACCATGGCCTGGCCGCTGGTGAACAGCGCCTCACCGGAACCTTGCAGGGTGTCGCCGGTGTTGATCAGCAAGCTCTCGTTGCTGTCGCCGCGTTCATTCTTAATGGCGGTATACATGCGCGCTAATCCGCCTTCCATTTGGCCATTGCCGTCGCTACGCACATTCGGACGCTCCACCAGATGCCCGTGGATATCGCCGATATGGATCAACTTCATGTCCTCGGTATCTGCCATGGCGAGGGGTGCGGCCATGAATAAACCTGCTACTGTTAGAGGGAGTGCTAATAGTTTTAATTTTAGATACATTATGGTTTTCTCCTGGTGGATGGGCTTGCCATTATGCCGTTGGATAAAATAGGCGCAAGTAGACGCAGTTAGCCTGCATTTTATTCCATGTCACCGGTCGAAAATTAAAAAATAGTGCGCCTGCTTAGTCAGAGTTACCGAGAAATCACAGGATTATCACTACTTTGATGTTTGATCCCCCTATTTCTGCCGCTATATAAAAGCGGGCCATCGACTTCTACATGGTAGACAGCCGACAAGAGGACAGAACGATCCGATAGATGGGATCGGAAAAGTACGTAATGTAGCGCGTAAAAATTGGGCCGATTTGATGGGTCGTGCTTTTGTTTTACTTCTCCAAAACCTCAATATCCTTTACCTCCTGATGTCCCCGCGGCAACTTCGATCCCCGTAACGCCCGTTCGCCGACATATTGATCGATGTCGTTGCCGGATCGCAATCGCAGCTCGCCTTTGCCAGTGTGCAGCAACAGCTGCTGGCCTTCCTTGAACACCGCAACGCCCGCCAGGTATTCCTCGCGACTGGCCACGCGCGCGCCCGGAATCTCGAGAATTCTTTCGCCCTTGCCTTTTTCCATGGATGGCAGCTCTGCAATCATGAACACCAGAATATTACCCTTGTTGGTGACGGCCGCGAGCCAATCATTATCCCTATCCGCAACACGCTGTGGCGCCAAGGCCTTGGCGCCTTTAGGCACATTGAGTATCGCCTTGCCGGCGCGCCGGTCGGTGATGAGATCACCGAGCTTGCCGATATAGCCGTAGCCGGCGTCCGAAGCAAAGAGATACAGATCCTCAGGCGCACCCATGATCACACCCGCCCAGGTGGCGCCG
>JANOTM010000200.1:0-6818 GCA_031416355.1 Gammaproteobacteria bacterium | reverse complement strand
GCGCTAGAATGCTCAGGTTTACAAGCCATGCATAAGGTCTGTAACCGGCGGCCATAGCCACAAAGTCAGCAAATAAAGACCGCTTATACACCACTGCAGTAATACTAATTAGTTTTAGCCACCACAAGGATTTAAAGCCTGCGGTTGTTTCGCTCCCGGTTTCCGTTGCGGGCGCGGCCCGCCTATTTTGAGGATAACGATACATGAGTAAATTGGTTAAACCCCACGGCAGCGATGCCCTGAAACCCCTGCTGCTGGAAGGCGCGGCCCTGAAGGCCGAACTCGAGCGCGCGAAAACCCTGCCCAAGCTTAAAGTATCGTCGCGCGAAGCCGGCGATATCCTGATGCTGGGTATCGGCGGGTTCACACCCCTCGATGGATTCATGACCCACGCCGATTGGCAAGGCGTGTGCGATGGCATGAAAATGGTCAATGGCCTGTTCTGGCCTATTCCTATTACTCTCTCCACCGACAAGGTCACGGGCGCGGGCATCAAAACCGGTGGCGAGATCGCCCTGGTGGATGCTGAAACCGGCGAACTCATGGCCAGCATGAAGGTCACGGAAAAATACACCATCGATAAGGCCCACGAGTGCATGATGGTGTACAAGACCACCGACATGGAACACCCCGGCGTCAAGATGGTGATGGAACAAGGCGAGGTCAGCCTGGCCGGCCCGATCAAAGTACTCACCCAGGGCGAGTTCCCCAAGAAGTACGCCGAATACATGACCCCGGCGCAGACGCGCAAACTGTTCGAAGAAAAAGGCTGGTCCACCATCGCCGCCTTCCAAACCCGCAATCCCATGCACCGTTCGCATGAATACCTCGCCAAGGTGGCGGTGGAAATCTGCGACGGCGTTATGATCCACTCGCTGCTCGGCAAGCTCAAGCCCGGCGATATCCCGGCGGAAGTACGCTCCAAGTCCATCGCCGTGCTGATCGAGAAATACTTTGTAAAGAATACCGTGGTGCAGTCCGGCTATCCCTTGGACATGCGCTATGCCGGTCCGCGCGAGGCCTTGCTGCATGCCCTGTTCCGCCAGAACTACGGCTGCTCGCATCTTATCGTTGGCCGCGACCACGCCGGTGTCGGCGACTACTACGGCCCGTTCGACGCGCACCACATTTTCGATCAAATACCCAAGGACGCCCTGGAAACCAAGGCGCTCAAGATCGACTGGACCTTCTGGTGCCACAAGTGCGGCGGCATGGCCTCGGCGCGCACCTGCCCGCATGAGGCCGGTGATCGTTTGTTGCTGTCCGGCACCAAGCTGCGCAAGGCGCTGTCGGAAAACGCCGAGGTCCCGGCGGAGTTCAGCCGTCCCGAGGTGCTCACCATCCTGCGCGAGTACTATGCCAATTTGAAAGACGACGAAAAAGTAGAAGTAAAAATGTCCGGTCACTCGGCCAAGTAAGCGCAAGCACTTGGCCGTCGTCGCCGACACCACTGATTCATTAGTACCGGAATTTCAGGGTGCCGCGGCCCTCAGTGGCAGAAGGTACTTTCGGTAATCCCGAGGTTATTCAAGAAGAAGTAGACATCCTCCTTATCGGCGGCGGCATGGCCTGCTGCGGCGCGGCGTATGAAATCATGCGCTGGGCCGATGCGGCCAAGGCCGAGAGCGGCGTCGATCTCAAAATCAAACTGGTAGACAAGGCCGCCATGGATCGCTCCGGCGCCGTGGCCCAAGGCCTGTCGGCCATCAACACCTACATCGGCAGCGAGCAGGATCCGGCCGACTACGCGCGCATGGTCTCCAACGACCTCATGGGCATCACCCGTGACGACTTGGCCTACGACCTGGGCCGCGTGGTGGACGACTCCGTGCATTTGTTCGAAGAATGGGGCCTGCCCATTTGGAAGACCGACGCCGACGGCGTGCGCCACGACGGCGCGCATTCCATCGGTGAAGGCCTGCCAACCCTGAAGGACGGCGGCAAACCCGTGCGTTCCGGCAAGTGGCAGATCATGATCAACGGCGAGTCCTATAAGTGGATCGTGGCCGAGGCGGCGAAAAACGCCCTGGGCATGGACCGCATCCAGGAACGTATCTTCATCGTTAAGCTCATCAACGACAAGAACGACCCGTCGCGCATCGCTGGCGCCGTCGGCTTCTCGACCCGCGACCACAAAGTCATCGTCTACAAGTTCAAGGCCTGCCTGCTGGCCGCCGGTGGCTGCGTCAACCTGTTCCGTCCGCGCTCCGTGGGCGAAGGCACGGGCCGCGCCTGGTACCCGGTGTGGAACGCCGGTTCGACCTACGCCATGGCCGCCGAGGCCGGTGCCGAAATGACCATGATGGAAAACCGCTTCGTACCCGCCCGCTTTAAAGACGGTTACGGCCCGGTGGGCGCCTGGTTCCTGCTGTTCAAGGCCAAGGCCGTCAACGCCATCGGCGAAGTCTACATGGACCGCAACAAAGAGATGCTGAACGACTATCCGCCCTACGGGCTGGCCGCCGTTCCGGCCTCGTGCCTGCGTAACCACCTCATGCTGAAGGAAATGAAGGAAGGCCGCGGTCCCATTTATATGGACACCGTCGCCGCCCTCGCCAAACTGCGCGAAACCTTGACGCCCAAGGAAGTAAAGCATCTGGAAGCCGAGGCCTGGGAAGACTTTCTCGACATGTGCATAGGCCAGTGCGGCATCTGGGTCGGCGAGAACATCGAGCCGGAGAAGAAAAACTCCGAACTCATGCCGACCGAACCCTACCTGCTGGGCAGCCACTCCGGCTGCTGCGGCATCTGGGTATCGGGCCCGGAAGACGTGGGCGCGCCCACGGACGAGGAGCACGAAGAAAAAGGCAAGGTCCCGGGGCATCTGCCCAAGGGCTGGAACTGGGGCTATCGCTCCATGACCACCGTTAAGGGCCTGTTCACCGCCGGCGACGGCGTGGGCGCCTCCGGCCACAAGTTCTCCTCCGGCTCGCATGCCGAAGGCCGTCTTGCCGCCAAGGCCATGGTCAAGTACTGCGTCGACAACAAGAACTTCAAGCCTGAGCTGGATACCCCGGTCGATCAACTGGTGGCCGAGATCTATCAGCCGGTGAAGACCTTCCTCGAGCACAAGAACTACACCACGGCCATCGACATCAACCCGCACTACATCACGCCCAAGATGCTGCAGTTCCGTCTGCAGAAGATCATGGACGAGTACGTGGCCGGCGTAGCGACCTACTACACCACCAACGCACACATGCTGAAGGTGGCGGAAGAGAAGCTCGAAATGCTGAAGGAAGACTCCCTGAAAATGCGCGCCAAGGACCTGCATGAACTCCTGCGCGCCTGGGAAAACTACCATCGCGTGTTGACCGCCGAAGCGCACATGAAGCACATACAGTTCCGCGAGGAGTCGCGTTATCCGGGCTTCTACTATCGCATGGACAAAAACTTTGTCGATGAGAAGAACTGGAAGTGCTTCGTGAACTCCATCTACGACAAGAAGTCGCACAAGTGGACGGTGTTCAAGCGCAAGCACGTAGACCTAGTGGACAAGTCCAAGCTGTTTAAGGCCGCGGCCCACTAAGTCGAAAGCAGTAACGTAGTCATAGCCGGGCGCCTCTTTAGTACCAGGGGCGCCCGGTTTTTTTTCAGGGGTAAGATTTGAATGGCGCTTACTTAAGGGCTTTACCCAATCAATACACTGCTTATGCCACGGAAACTCCGCATCCCGTCATTCCCGCGCAAGCGGGAATCCAGCGGTTTTTGCAGGCCTCCTGGATTCCCGGAATGACGAAAAATCCTGCGATTGCATTAAGTAAGTGCCATTCGGGTAAGATTTGATAAATGTAGGGTGGGTTAGCGTTTTTTGCGTAACCCACCAAGCGTTGCGCAGCAACCACAACGCATAATGAATGCCTAGCGGCACACCTGGTGGGTTACGGCACAAACTGCGTGTCTACCCACCCTGCTTTGAATAGCGTGCGCCCAGGTGTACGCTTTGAAAAAGGCATTATCCCGTACCACCGAGGTATATAGATAGATGGACAAGCCACTCATCAACGACTCACCGTTTCCCGTAAGCCCGGTCCTGCCGGAGATGCTCGACGGCGACACGCCTATCCAGTTCCGTTGCCGCAAAGGCATCGCCTGCTGGAACGCGTGCTGCAGCAATATCGACATCACCCTCACGCCCTACGATATTCTGCGCCTCAGCCGCCGCCTAGGCATTACCACCTCCGACTTCCTGGTGAAATACACCTTCCCGTACGAGATCGATCCCAACGGCATCGCCGGCGTGAAATTAAACCCGTGGACGGCGGCAGCGCCTGCCAATTCATGGTGGCAGAGGGCTGCAGCGTCTACGAAGACCGCCCCACCTCCTGCCGTTACTACCCGGTGGCGCTGGTATCCATGCGCCGCACCGACGAGAACACCGATCGCAGCTCCTTCGCCTTGGTAAAGGAAACGCACTGCCTGGGACACAACGAGCCCCGCACCATCACCATCGCCGATTACCGCAAAGAACAAGGCGTCGAGGAATACGACGACATCGGCCGCGGCTGGCGCCAGCTAATCCTGAAAAAGAAATCCTCCGGACCCACCATAGGCAAGCCCTCCAAACGCAGCCTGCAGCTCTTCTTCACCGCGTGTTACGACTTGGACCGCTTCCGCGAATTCGTTAACATCGGCCCATTCGACGAGATGTTCGCCATCCCCCCGGACGAAAAACAAAAGATACTGGCAAACGACACCGAACTCATGCTATTCGCCTTCCGCTTCCTACGCCAGGTATTATTCGGCGAGAACACTATCGCCCTCCAACCCGACGCCCTGGAAAAACACCTGGAACACCGGCGCAAGATCCAAGAACGGCGTGCGACCGAAGCGCCGGAGAAACCAGATACAGGAGAGTAGTTTTCTTTACTCATCCATAGCGGAAAAAGAAGGTGCGCCACCATCCCACTCAAACCGCCATAAGTAGCGATATTTGCACGGGCTGGGGCGAGGGAAAACGGTTCCACGTTTCTCATGCAGCAGAAAACATTTCTGCCATTACAATCTGGGTTTGAGAATCCCTTTGACCTGAATCCAGATATGGGATTAACTACGCAAAGAAAAGGCCTAAATCCACCAAGAGGCTGCACGATAAGGCAACATTAAGCGACTGACATGAAAGAACTAACGGACTTCTTAATCCCAGACGACATGTTTAACCGCAGCACTGAGGTGCTCTATATTTAGATCATCGCCATGAATTCAGAAGAGAAGCAGGTATTACATGGCCTGTATTACTACCGCGAGATAGTCGGTGAGGACTTCCTAGTCTCATCAGACGAGATCGTTTGGTTAACCCGCACAAAGTTACCGAACACACGTAATTGGAGGAAGCAAGATGGCTCATTACACGGTGCCCAAGAGAAGACAGAAAATTATCTAGCCGCCATCGGGGCTACATCTGCCAGAGCGGAGCGGCCATTGTCGTATCTGCAGCAAACCGACTTCATTGACTACACAAAAGAGCACGGGAGACTCCGAGTTTCGGTAACCGCCAAGGGTGCCGACTTGGCAGGGGAACTAAATACTTTTTTGGGACGGCTCAATGTCTTCTATAAGGAGCACAAGGAGGGCATCATATGGTTACTACTAACAGTTTTAGTATCGTCGGCCGCGTCTCTCGTAACAAATCTCTTGGCCGCCACGAAATGATCTACCCGCTGCTCAATTGGGCATGTGCAGACAATCCGGACCGATTAGCAGTGCCTTAGGTACTACAGTAAGGAGAGAAACCTTGCCCGAGATATGCCGATTCCTAGGGATCATCGTTGTGATGTATTACAACGATCATGCACCGCCACACTTCCATGCAAAGTATGGCAACCATGAGGCAGTAATTGGAATTGATACAGGAGAAATCATTGCGGGCCGGCTGCCTCCCCGCGCGATAGGCTTAGTGCAAGAGTGGCGCGAACTTCATAAGGCAGAGTTGTCCGAAGATTGGTCGCTGGCACGCGAACGCAAAGCGCTGAAACGAATTGACCCACTGGAGTGATCCAATGATACCCAAAGTTAGAGAGGCTCAATACAAGGGCGACTACCGGATTTGGCTAAGATTCGCCGACGGTGTCGAAGGAGAGATTGATCTTAGTGCTGAGTTGTGGGGTGACATTTTCGAACCTTTGAAGGAGATGGGGTTTTTCTCGCGGTTCATAGTAAGTAACGAGCTAGAAACCATCGTGTGGCCCAATGGGGCCGATTTCGCGCCGGAGTTCCTTTACCAAAAATTGCGCCCGGGTTATGCCCTTAAGCCAACGCCGAAGAGCGGCACGGCTTAGCACCAGTCGGGATTTCTAAAAAGGGGAACAAGAAGCGTGACTACCGGCACTGAAAAAAAACGGCCAACCTATATCAGAGAAATCGAGATCCGTTATAAGAAACGGCGGGTGAAGTCTGACACCCCTATCGAGCAGCCACTGACCGATCCGAGGCAGGTTTATGAATTGTTTTCTGATTTGCAAAACGAAGCAAAAGAAAAGCTTATTACAATAAGTCTCGATGTCAAGCTCAAGATACTCTGTTTCGAGGTGGTTGCTATTGGAGCCGTTGCATCGATATATACGAGGCCCATTGAAGTGCTTCGTGCAGCAATACCGTTAAATCCCTACGGTATAATTGTCATACATAACCATCCATCGGGAGATCCTACTCCCAGCGAGAGTGATAAGAAATTTACTTCCGCCCTATTGATTAACACAAAATCACTAGGCCTGGAATTTTACGACCATATCATCATTGGCCGAGATAATTATTTTAGTTTTGCTAAAGACGGATTAATGAAAAAATTAAAAAGCAAGTTGCCGATATAGCACAGCGGC
>JANOTM010000199.1:0-5728 GCA_031416355.1 Gammaproteobacteria bacterium | reverse complement strand
TACGACCTTACATTTCTTAACCGGTCGCATGTGGCATCGACTTTCTACGATGATTTACAAGAGCAGATGAAATCCATCGTGCCGGAAGAGCGCATCAAGCGGGATTATATCGTCGAGGGCGTGCCGGACGCGGTGAATTATCCTGTGGATTTTTGTATTGAGACAGACAGGGGTGTCCCTCTGTTCCTGTATGGGATACCGAATCGCGACAAGGCGCGGCTGACGACGATTTTTCTGAAATACCTAAACCAGCAGAACGTTAAGTTTGATTCCTTGTTGGTGTTCGAGAATCAGCAGGAAATCCCACGGCCTGATCTGGCCAGGCTTTCCAATGTGGGTGGTGAGATGATTGCCTCGCTAAATGCCGAGAACGACTTCCGTAGGAAACTATTGAAGAAGGTGGCATGACGACTGCGACCAAGATTGAATGGACCGAGCGGACGTGGAACGAGTAAATTGGAGAAGGAAATCATGGCGATCGCAACTTAAGCTGCCGGTCAGTGAAAGGACGATATTGGCGGACGAGTTCTACCTACAGGAATTTGCTTTCAGCCCCTAGGGCGGTTAAATTATTCGCCTAGCCACGTGTAAAATAAAAAGCCAGCGCTATAGCAACAGCGGTTAATGCCGCCCCAATGGAGTAAGCCATGAAATCCCGGATAGTTTGGACCAAGCTCTGGAAAGAAGTGCTGCAACCCCTGTTGATCATGGCGGCCATCATTTTCCCGTTTCGCTCGGCCATCGCCGATTGGAATATGGTGCCGACCGGTTCCATGAAGCCTACCATCCTGGAAGGCGACCGTATCTTCGTGGACAAGCTTGCCTACGATCTCAAGGTGCCGTTCACGACCTATGCGCTGGCAAAATGGGGCGATCCGCAGCACGGCGACATCGTGGTGCTGTTTTCGCCGGATGACGGTATGCGCTTGGTGAAGCGCGTGATCGGTTTGCCAGGCGATGTGTTGGAGTTGCGTGCCGAACGGCTGTACATCAACGGCCTCTCTTTGGACTATGGACCACTGGACAAGGCTGGCCTTACGGCACGCGAGGCAGGGCTGGAGCGCGACGTGATGTTTGCGCGCGAGCGCCTTGGTAAGCACGATCATGCGGTGATGTTCGAGCCGGGTATCGCGGCCATGCGCAGCTTCGGTCCGGTGACCGTGCCAGCCGGACAGTACTTTGTCATGGGCGACAACCGCGACCACAGTAAAGACTCGCGTTATTTTGGTTTTGTGCACCGGGCCCAGATTGTCGGCCGTGCCACCACGGTGATCGCATCCTTAGATCCGACCCGCCACTATCTGCCGCGCAGCGAGCGTTTTTTTATTCCGCTGCGCTGAGAGTTTTCGGGTTTATTGTTTATGGGCAGGGACCTGGGTGACCAGGTTCGCGATGAATACTTGCTCTACGTCCACGGCATCCAACGAATAGTGTTTGCCGCAGAATTCGCAGTCCACGTCCACTTTACCGCGTTCCTCCAACAGCGCGTGTATGTCATCACGCCCCAGCATAAGTAGCACGCCCTCCACCCGTTCGCGCGAGCAAGAACAGCGAAAACTTAAGGGGTCGGGCGGGAACAGGCGCACGTCTTCCTCGTGATATAGCCGCCGCAGAAGATCGCGCACCGGAAGCTCCATCAGCTCCGCGGGCGTTAGGGTTTTACCCAGCTCGGTGGCGCGCGTCCACAGATCGCTATCGGTGCTTGCGCCCGGCAGCTTTTGCAATAACATGCCCGCGGCACGCTGGGGATCGGAGGCCAGCCACACCCGGGTCTCCAACTGTTCCGACAAGGCGTAGTAATTTTCCATGGCCCGGGCAACGCTGGCGCCCTCCAGGTTCACGATACCCTGGTAACGCTCGGCACCAGTGCGCGGTTCTACCGTAATGACTAGCCGACCAGCGCCGACCAGCTCTTCCAGGAGCGGCGACAGCGGCGCCTCTTCCCAATGGGCGATGGCGCGCAGCGTGCGATCACTGGTGCACTCCACCACCAGTAGGGTCATGGGCCCACCGCCCTGAATTTGCAGTATCAAACTGCCGTGGAATTTTAATGTAGCCGCGAGCAAAGCGGCGGCGGCCATGAACTCGCCTAATATGCTTCGTATCGGCTCCGGATAGCTGCGACGCTCGAGCACCGCGCGAAAAGTGGCGTCCAGGTGCACGATTTCGCCGCGCACCGGTGCATGCTCGAATATGAAACGCTGTAAAGTATCAGAATCGGACATGGGTGGATTATGTGTCCATTACTGTGCTGGCTGGGGTCGGCCGTGTAAAACGGACCATAGTTTCTATTTTAGTACCTCGGCGCTGTTTTCGCTCGCAGACAAAAAAATATTTAAATAGCCCCGACGCAGCCGGCTACAGGGCAAGAAATGCTACAGACGGGACACCCTAAATTAGGGTGTAATTAAGGTGACGCATGAGCGTTGCTAGGATTTAGACGCGCAGATTCGGCGGGCTGGTTTCGTCGATGGGCGTTACGCCGCCGGTGAGTATTTCCGGGTTCCGCAGGCCAAAGTATTTATACATGGAGGCGGCGATGGCAAAGGGTTCGCACTGATAGCTATCGGGGGTGGGCGTGGTGAACAGGCGGTTTTCGTTGCTTGTGTCGGTGCACATGGTTTTTCCCACGAGCTTGCCCAGACGTCGGCCTGGGATAGCCGAACCCCCTAAGGTGTAGAAGTTCTGGTTATTACCATGATCCCAGCCCAATGTTTCGTTAATATTGAGATTGCGGCCGAAGTCTCCGAAGACGTTGATGATGATATCATTGCGGTTGCTGGCCTTGAGGTGTGTCACGGCTGTGCTTAGGGAGGCCATTAGGTCGGTCATGCGTGGCGGATAGTTGGTCAGCGCAATATTGTGATCGTCCCAACCGGTGCCGACACCATTAATGGCAATGAACAAAGTATCCGGGTTCATGAGTGCCAGGCTCACGGCGGCCTTGAGCGCTCGGCCCGTTGGGGTATCGGGGTAGGACACGCCCGCAGGCAGGGCGGCGTTCACTATCGTTAAATTGTATCGAGTGTCGAGGTATTGATCGAGTTTAGCACGGTTCGCCAAGCTACGATTCATCTCTGAATAGCGTGTGCCGTAAGATTCTGATATCCCCTTAGCCAGGGCGTCTAGGGTGGCGTCGTCGGTTGAGTTTACTGGTAAGAAATTGTTGTCGCTCCGCTGAAACGGGTTATCGGCAAGGCTCGGATCAAGGGCAATGTATTTTAGGGCCGAAGGAATAGGCGTGCGGCTGTCGCCTTCGTAGAAGGCGCGCGACGTACCCTCGAAGGAAACGAACGGTAAAAATAGACTACTGAGGTCACGTGCGCCAAACGCACCTTTTGCTGCGAGGATCAAGGCCAGAGTATGGGCCATGCCAGGGCTGTCCGCATCTATACTGCCCACGAGATTTTGCATAATGCTGCGACCGTGGGCCTTATTATCGTCACGCACACGATGAATGGTACGGTACACCGAAAGGTCGCCAGCCGCGAGCAGGGTTTCCATGTGGCTACCCCCGGCGTTGCTCCAAAATCCGTTGCGGGTATAAGCGCTCCCGCTGCCACCGGGCTGCAGTGTATTGGGATACTTGTTCTGCGATTTGAAATTGATCTCGCCGATATTGGTAAGGTTGCCAGCCAATTCCGACGGACCCCCATACAGGAACACATTAATGACTTTCGGTAAAACCGCGGGGCGGATGTAGTTGAACTGATCCGTCATTACGGCACCTAGCTCGGCACCGAGGGCCGTGGCGTTGAACCCGCGGGGGCTGGAGGTGATGGTGGGGTCGCTCGCCAAGGCGCGCGAAACCGCAGCACCGGCCCCCAGGGCGCCTACCGCTTTTAAGAAGGTACGTCGGTTCATGGTGTCACCCGCCAGCCTTGCCGGTGGCTGTAAAGTTCTGGAAGTCGTAAGGAGTGACCGAAAAGCTGTAAAGCTCGGGAAGTCGAGAGAGATAGTCGAATACCACCGCGGCCTTCGCGGCTCGATTCGTCGTATAGCCCTTGGCGGTGATAATTTTATTTAGCACATCAAGCTCCCGCGACTGTGCAGCGCGCGCGACCACCGATAAAAACAGGTAATGAATAAAATCATCCCCTGATAAAGCGGCGACCGCAGGATCATCGAGTAGCTTCGTTGCCGGCCAGCCGCCGTTGGTATCGGTAGCGCCCAACTGCTGGTTCAACAGCAGCGATTCACGGATAAGTTTGTGGTGCAAGGAGAAGTGCAGGGTGTTAGTCGGCACACGCGGCGCGCGCCCGAGCTTGTAAGACATACTTGCTTGTCCCATGCGCGGCAGGGTCACCGGGAGCGTTACGGGGCTACGCACACCGGACAAGCTGCTGAAAAATCCCAGCGCGGGTTTCCAGCCCACGCGACGTGCGAGACCAAAGAACGATTCCTCAGCGTTCTTGGCGCGCGCAGTGTAGAGCAGGTATTGTTTGGAAAACAAGATTAACGAGAATAACGCGTCGAATGTTTTCGGTTGGGCGGCGGTGATGCTGGCGATGAGCTTGCGTTTGGTTTCCAAAGAGTCGTCAGCAAAAAAATGATTGACCAGGACAGTGGCGATAGTAGGTATCAAGGCAGGGTGATCGGCGAGGGCGCGATAGAATTCCTCGCACGTCGTTACCACAGTCGTACCGAATACCGTCCGCGGTACGGTATTGGCGCCCTGACTCCTGGCAATGCTGGTGACACCGCTGACCGGATCGCGCACCGCGCTCCAGTTCTTGCAAGCAGCCGTGGCCGGTGGCACTTCGGCATCAATGAATCGCGCGAGAAAAATCTCCAGCATCTCGCGAGTATTGTCCTCGGGTGAACGGAAGCGCTCCCAGTTCGGCGGTGAAATCATATGTTCATAGACGATATCGCGTATCGTCCGACCCTGGCCCAGCAGCGTCACCAGCCGGTTGTAGACATTCGACACCGCGGGAGTGCGCACCGACTCTAGTTCAAGAGCGGGCGAAAATAGGATGGTGTTCATGAGCGCATAGGCCATCCATCGATGATAATAATCCTTGCTCAGCGGAAACTCGAACAATACGGCTTGAGGCAAAACCAAGGGCTGGGTAGAGTAATACTTGGTGTTGGTTGCGACGGTCGTTTCGGAAAAATACGTATAGCCATTGGCCTTGGCCAGGTAGCGTGTCCTATCAGCCGCGGCTAGAGGGGTGGCCAGCGCTGTGCGGATACGTTCCAGTTCAGGCGCATCCGGCCTGACGGTCGGATTTTTGAGGCCACCACTAAGGTTGAAGAACTGCAGGACCGGAGCGCCCTGATACAAGGTAGCTAAAAGCGTATTAGCCACGGCGTAGCGCTGAGTGCCAGAGAGTGCACGGTATTCGGCATCGCCCAATGGACTAACGTCGCCCGGACCGGTATCGGCGGTCGGGGCGCTATCGTTTTTGCCACATGCGGACAGGGCTATACATAGGCCCACGCCTATAATATGAAGTCGCAAATTTAATTACTCTTCTCTTCGTAAAAGGCCGCCGGTCTGTTTTCCCTTGTTTTTATAAGCGGGTACTATTTATGAGATGCGCCGGCTTGCGCACTACAATATTGGAGAGGACATATAAGCAGCTAGCATCAGTCAATTCAAGCGGTCTTCCGACAGGCGGTGGGTTTTTCAAGACCTTGTTGGTTTGCTGAGTGCAAAACTTAAGAGTCGCTTATTCTTAGGAATATACGTAGAGAGCGTGGATTTTTGGCAATGCAGGGCGAG
>JANOTM010000198.1:0-4213 GCA_031416355.1 Gammaproteobacteria bacterium | reverse complement strand
TAGGTATTATCTACGAACAAAACCGGCGTTTCGCCGGGGGCGCTTATAGTCCTTTCCTCAAAAAGCTCGACCGTTTCAGCGACCGCGGTTTGGTGGTAAGCCTACGCGAGCGCACCAGCTATGCGGCGCGCATCGAGGAGATCGACGTGCAAGTGAAGCGCATTATTGCCGGACTGCAGGCGCGTGGCTTCGATTCGCCGTATCTGCGTAATTACGTGGTCGCACGCATCAATCCGGTACGGTTTCATCGCAGTAAAAAAGGTGATACCCAGCCGCCCATGCCTTTGCCCGCGGCACTCACACGCATGGTGGCGGCGGCAAAGAAATTCGATCTCAGCGCGGTGCGTTCCAGCGATCTGGCGCTGGTGGCTGCCATGGCATCGGGCGAAACGTAGCGTGCGCCATGCGCACGATCACTCTACATCGCACCCAGGGTGACATTTCGACAGTCAAGGGTGCCCGCGGCGCAACGTTCTTTGGCGAGGCTTAGTCGTGCGCATGGCGCACGCTATGCTTGTAGTGTGACGGGACAATAACAAGGATGGTAACCGCTTAACTCTGAGTGCTGGCCACGGCGCTGTTGATATGCTGAACCTTGCGTTCGGTTTGCAACAGCCAATCGCGTATGCGGTTGGAATCGCCCAAGCGACTGAACTTTCCCCAGGAGTTGAGCAACACAATGACCAAAGGACGGTTGCCGATAGTCGTTTGCATGACCAGGCAATTGCCGGCAGCGGCGGTATAGCCGGTTTTGCTCAAGCCGATATCCCAGGATTCCCTGCGCACCAGTCGGTTGGTATTGACGAATGGGATGCTTGTTCCCTTACGCAGATCGGTGATATGAAACGAGGCATGGGTGGTCAGGGTCTGAAACAAGGGATGTTTACTTGTGGCGACCATGAGCTTCACTAGATCCTCCGCGGTAGAGACATTGTCACTATCCAAGCCGGAGGCATCGGCATATCGGGTTTGGGTCATATTGAGTTTTTGCGCCGTGGCATTCATGGCCTCGAACATAAGCTCGGCGCCACCGGGATAGGTGCGCGCCAGCGCCGCCGCCGCGCGATTGTCCGATGCGCCTAGGGCGGCCTGCAGCAAATCGTAGCGTGTAAAGATCGCGCCGTATTGCAGGCGTGAGCGGGTTCCGCGCAGCGTGTCGCGATCGGCGCGGGTGATGACGATGGGCTCGTCCAGCGGCAGGCCGGCGTCCAAGATGACCATGGCGGTCATGAGCTTGGTGAGAGAGGCAATAGGGCGCGGGTTGTCGATGTTGTGCCCGTACAGCACCACGCCTTCACGCGCATCCATGATGAGCGCCACACTGGAACGCAGCGCAAGTTTTTCCGGGCGGCCATAACGAATAATGTCGGACGCCGCGATCGTGGACGCGGGCTCGATGGCGACAGGATTGATTTGCAGCACGCTGGGCGCACCGATACCGCTGGCGGCGGCATCCTCGACAACAGCGTGTTCGGTCGCGCGCGTAGCATGCATCACGGTAGTAAGTAGTGTGAGCCCGAGGGTGACGCCCACTGCTAGGAGTTTAATGTCTGTTTTCATATCTCAATCTTGGTTAAGAGGTGACGCTAAGCGCCTGCTTTGCCGCTAATAATAGCATCTCTTTTAGGAATTTCCGCCCCCGTTTTCGCCGCCGTCGTACCGACCATCGGTTGACTATGACAGGAACGGTTGCCAGGGGTATTCGCGGCAGGCATTATCGAGGCGCATCAGTAACCGCAGAGCCTGTAACCCATGAAGCAACCGACTCCCGAAATCTACGTCAGCACCGATATCGAGGCCGACGGACCCATCCCTGGGCCGCATTCCATGCTCAGTTTTGCTTCCGCCGCCTATCTTGCCGACAAGACGTTAATATCAACCTATAGTGCGAATCTTGCTACGCTACCACAAGCACAAGCACATCCGGCGACCATGGCTTGGTGGCAGCAATTTCCCCAGGCGTGGGAGGCGTGCCGTGTCCATGTGCGTCCTCCCGAACAGGTGATGTCGGAATACCTGGCCTGGTTGCAGGCCTTGCCCGGCCGGCCGGTATTTGTGGGCTGGCCAGCCTCCTGGGATTTCATGTGGATATATTGGTATTTGGTGCGTTTTACCGGCGAGCGGCCATTCCGGGAAAATGCCGTGGATATACGCTCGTACGCCATGGGTATGCGTAAATCCGATTTCCGTCGTACCACACGCAGTTATTTGCCCCAGCGCTGGTACGACCAGGGCCTGCCCCATACCCATGTGGCCCTGGACGACGCGCGCGAACAGGGTGCGTTATTTTGCAATATGATGGCGGAAAATCTACAGGGTCCATCGTAATGTGGGTTGGGAAGAATATACATAAGGTAAGACATGGTGGTGGCTATTTAGGAGATGGAGATTACATGTACACGCTACTCCCCGCCGGAAGATCGAGCGACCAGGTGACGCCGCCCCCAACCCACCAGCTGAGTAGCACGATTCCCATGAGACCCAGCAGCGCCAAGATCAGGGCGGCGAGTAGGGCGGCGCTGAAACTTTGTACTTCGAAATCGGGTACCAACCAGGCCACCAGCTTGAGGAGTAGGGCATTGATGACTAAAGCGAAGATACCGAAGCTTAAGATCGTCAGGGGCAGAGTAAGCCAGTAAAAGGTTGGGCGGATAAAGGCATTGATCAGACCCAATACCAAGGCCGCCAGCCACAGACTGCGTGCCGAACGCGCGCGTACACCCGGGACCATACGGGTGACCAGCCACAGTCCGAACGTCGTTGCCACCCACATTACGAGAAAACCTACCAGCATCGATCTTAATTTCCCGCGTATTGACCTAGGCTAGGCATAATAACCCGTCCCATTGCGATTGACATAATCTCATGGCTCATCCATTCGTGCTTAACATCCATAGGTGGGGCTGCGGTGGCGAAGAACACCTTTCTACATATGAGATGAGGCGCCGATAATGATAATGCTATGATGCCCTCGGGTTAGCCGATACATAAGGATAAGGGAGAAATAATGATATTGTTACATACACGTTGCGGTAGTGGGCTCTTTGGGCATGTTGCTCGGGTTATGCCGGCTGCGCTGCTGAGTATACTGACCGGGCTGCTGATACCCAATATAGGGCAAGCAAAGGAACCGACGGCAAGTAACTTACCTTCCACTTCCAAAGACGATGCCAAGAAAACCACCGGTCCGGATCAGATCCCAAGTGTGCTAGAAGAACGCCTGGTTCGGGAAAAACAGACCGAGTCCAATCGTTTCGTCATTACCCTCTACAAGCCGAACTATCTATTGCCGCTGACTTACAACAGCAAAAAGAATGAGGCCTACGGCCAACTAGAGAGCATGGAAGTTAAATATCAGTTGAGTTTTAAGGTTCCGCTGTCGGATAATCTATTTGGCACATCGGGGAAGTTGGACTTTGGTTATACCCAACTGTCTTTTTGGCAGGCCTACAATAAAAAAA
This sequence comes from Gammaproteobacteria bacterium, assembly GCA_031416355.1. GTDB lineage: Bacteria > Pseudomonadota > Gammaproteobacteria > Acidiferrobacterales > UBA6901 > JANNJF01. The sequence continues at coordinate 752 of JANOTM010000198.1, read as the reverse complement.
CGTCCGGACCATTGCGCGAGACGAATTATGAACCGGAATTGATGTTGTCTTTTGTCAACGATGCGCGCGTGTTCGGCTTCACCAATCGTATGGTCATGTTTGGATTAGTACACCAGTCCAACGGTCGCGACCTTCCGGAATCTCGCGGCTGGAATCGTATTTACGCGAACTTTGTGTTGGAGCGGGGAAATTTCTATCTCATGTTCAGGCCCTGGTATCGCATACCTGAAGATGCTAAAGCCAGTCCCACGGATACCCGCGGAGATGACAACCCCGACATCGAGGACTACATGGGGCATGGCGAGGTTACCGTTATGTACGTGTTTCGCGGTCATACCTTGGCGCTCATGCGCAGGAACAACCTCCAGTCAGAGCATCGCGGTGCCTTCCAGATCGACTGGAGCTTGCCCATGCACAATCGGGTACGCGGATATATACAGTACTTCAATGGTTATGGCGAAAGCATGATCGATTATAATCATGCGACCCGCCGTATCGGTGTTGGATTTATTTTATCCTATGGGCTTTGAACCGGCATAAACGCCTCTTCTTTATTTCTTTCTGGAGGGCGGGTGGCCCTTGCCCATATTTTCTTTCCTATGTAGCGGGGGTGACATCCCATGAAAGGCATCTACATCGATCCCGAAACCCGGATCGTGGACGAATGCTTCGCCCTGGTATATGCGCCACGGCGGGTACGAGGCCGTTTTCCCGAGAACTGCGTGCAAGTGGTCGAAACCGAAGCCGCCGCC
>JANOTM010000197.1:0-7719 GCA_031416355.1 Gammaproteobacteria bacterium | reverse complement strand
CGCTCGGCCGCCAACAAAAAGGCGTCCACGGCGTCGTCGATAAAGACCGGATCGCGCGTCTGCGACCCGCCATCCAAGCGAATCATGGTCTGTTCCGACCACACCGCTTCGCACAAGAAACTCACAAGGTTATAGCCCTGGCCAGGCCCGTAGATCAAGGTCGGGCGCAGCGCCACCGCCGACATGCCATGCAGACGCCGGTACATATCGCATAGATTCCAGCCCGCGAGCTTTGTTATTGCGTATGCATTGAGCGGCTCAAGTGCGCGGCCGGATCGGTGCGGCACGCTGCTTGTACCATACACCTTGACGGAGTCCCCGTATATCAGGCTGATGCCGGACCAAGGCCGCAGCGCCTCCAGCAGGTGCAGGGTTCCCAAGACGTTGTCCTCGATACAGGCTCGAGTATGCGTGGCGGATGCGCGCGCATCCGGGTGCGAAGCAAAATGAAACACCACTTGCGGCTCGAACGACGCAAGCACATCGCGCAAGCGCGCCGCATCCTTTAGATCGCAGCAGATCGGTGTCCATGGGATGTCCTCGCCCTCGATGCGGCCGCGCGTCCGCGACAACCCGGCCACTTCCACGCCGCGAGCGGCAAGGCGACGCACGAGGTGCGAGCCAATGAAACCGCTCGCCCCCGTGACCAAAACACGCTTGCCGGCCAGGCCGGCCCCGATATATCCAGATGTCATTAAAATGCCCCGTCCCGAAATACCACCATCTTGATGGTGCGTAATAATATTTTAAGGTCGAATAAAAACGAACGCTGTTGCACATATTCCAGATCGTATTGCACGGTGTCGTGAAATTTTAGACGTCCGCGCCCGCGAGTCTGTGCCAACCCTGTAATACCCGGACGTACGCTGAACTTCAGCAACATTTCGTCATGGTAGTAGGAGAGCATTTCCGGGATCTCTGGGCGCGGGCCCACCAAGGCCATGTCTCCGGTCAGAACGTTCCAGAAGTTCGGTAATTCATCCAAGCTAGTGCGCCGCAACCACGTGCCACAACGGGTTACGCGTGGATCAGGCGTGACCTTGAACTTAAGGTCAGCCAATTCCCGGGGGGAGTATCGATAAGCGTATAGCTCGGGGAATCGCTCGCGGGCGTCGGCGTACAAGGTTCTGAACTTGACGAAACGGAAGGGCCTGCCCTTGCGACCGACGCGCTGCTGAAAGAACAGTACCGGCCCGGGGCTATCCCAGCGGATCAATAACGCGATTATCGCCATGACAGGCAGGCTTAATGCCAGGGCTATTAGTGCAAAAGCGATCTCGAAAGTACGTTGGGGCCAGCTGGGCCCGGCGTTCTCGATCGAAGGAATAGTTGGCTCGGACGTTTGTAGACCGGCATCCTCATAGTCCGTCTCTTGTGCAGCACGCGCAGCGGTTTTCATACAAAACAAGCCCCTCTTTCAATCATTAAAAAAAAATAGTCACAGGAAAGCGGGCCCCATAGACCCCTTGGGTGTAAACTTTAGGCATAAATAAGAATTAGCTAGGCTGTAACTTTATGTACGGTGTTTTTCGTCAAGATAACCCTATTTGGGGTATAGCCGTCAATACCCCCTTAGGGGGTAGTACCAAAATAATATTGGTTTATTGCACTTATGTTATTTAATTCCACCGTATGTCGGCCAGAACCTTCGAGTAATCGGCAAAATCAATAATAGCGGGATCTTCGCTGAGGACACTCAGTCTTCTAGATAGGTGTAACCTTCCAGACCTTCGCGCAATACCTCAAAATAGGCCGCACGCTGTCCGGCATTCAGTGCCGGGGCCGCATCGATTTTGCGTCGGTAGGCCGCCAACAAGTCCTCGGCGTCGAAATTCACATAGCGCAGCACACTGCCCACGGTGTCGCCGCGACGGATTTGCGCTAGATGGTAACCGCCGTCCGGTGCCGGTTCGACCTGTACCGAATCGGTGTCACCAAAAAGATTATGCATGTCGCCGAGAATTTCTTGGTAGGCACCCACCATGAATATACCCAAGAGGTAAGGCTCGCCCGCATGCGGCGCGTGCAGCGGTAGGCTCGCTTCCACACCTTCGCCATCCACGTACAGGTCCACGCGGCCGTCGGAATCGCAGGTGATGTCCTGCAGGACCGCGCGCCGGGTCGGTTGCTCGTTGAGGCGATTGAGCGGCAATATCGGGAACACCTGGTCTATGGCCCAGTGATCGGGTATGGACTGAAACAGAGAGAAATTGCAAAAATACTTGTCCGCCAGTTTTTCATTAAGCTCATCCAGGGCCTCGCGGTGGCTGCGCGTGCCCGCTTGCAGGCGGTCGCGCACCTGCCGGCAGGTGGCGAAATATAATTGCTCGGCGCGCGCGCGCGCCGCCAGGCCGAGCACGCCGTGGGTGAACATGGTCTGGGCCTCGGACATGCCATGGGCGGCATCGTGATAGGCCTCCAGCGCCGGGCGCGCGGCCAGGCCGGCATAGCCACGCCATAGGTCCTGAATGATCTGGTGCTCGCCGGCGCCAGCGGGTTCGGGAATCTCCAGACCTGGGGCCTGCTCTACGTCGGTGACATTGGTGATCAGCACCGCGTGGTGGGCGGTCATGGCGCGCCCCGACTCGGTGACGATGTCCGGGTGCGGCAGGTCCTGATCGGCGCAAATTTCTTTAATGGCGTGCACGATGTTGTACGCGTATTCCTCCACGCTATAGTTCATGGAACAGAACGAACGCGAACGCGTGCCCTCATAATCCACCCCCAGCCCACCGCCCACGTTGAGCACACGGATATTCGCCCCCAGTCGCTGCAGCTCGGCAAAATAGCGCACCGCCTCGCCCATGCCGGTTTGGATATCCTGGATGTTGGCAATTTGCGAACCCATATGGAAGTGCATCATTTGCAGGGTATCCAGCATGCCGGCGGCGCGCAGGCGCGCTGCCACACGCAATACCTCGGCCGCCGACAGGCCGAATTTGGATTTATCGCCGCCGGTATTCTGCCACTTGCCGGCGCCTATGGACGCCAGGCGCACGCGCACACCGAGCAGCGGCGTCATATTGAGGGCGCGCGCCTCCTCCAGCACCATTTCCACCTCGGACAACTTCTCCACCACGATGTGCACGCGGTGGCCCAGCTGTTTGCCTATGAGGGCGAGGCGAATGTATTCGCGGTCCTTGTAGCCGTTGCATACCACCACCGCGTTCGGGCGTGATAGAGCGAGCACCGCCAGGAGCTCCGGCTTGCTGCCGGCCTCTAGGCCCACGCGCTCGCCGCCATGGGATAACAGCGCCTCGACTACGCTGCGTTGCTGGTTCACCTTGATGGGATAGACCGCGGTATAGCGGCCGCGATAACCGTCGGCGCTACTGGCTTTAGCGAAGGCCTCGCACAATTCATCGATGCGATGGTGCAAAATACCGGAGAAACGCACCAGCACCGGCAGGGTCAGCCCATGGGCCGGAAACTGGCTGGCCAGTTGGTGCAGGTCTATGCCGGGATGGGGTATGCGCGGGTTGGGGCGCGCGATCACGTGGCCGTTATCGTTGATGTCGAAGTAGCCATTACCCCAATAGGCGATGTTATAGGTGTCGCGCGCTTTGGCTATGGTCCAGTCGGTCATAAAATTCCAGATACAATGAGGGCGAAAACCGATAAAATTACCGGCGAAATTATGAAGTAATACGCCACAGAATGATATCTCCCAGGAACCGGCCAGGGGCTGCACGTATCACCTTCTCCCGCACGCGGGAGAAGGTGGCCGGTAGGGCCGGATGAGGGAGGAGACCGCATACCGTGGCCCGGCAGCGCTTAACTTTTTTGAGGAAACACCGCATGGCATTGGATAAGAGCTGGTACACCGAACAATGGGCCGGACAAGGCAGCGCGATCTCGCTCAAGATTCAGGACAAGGTGCACGACGAAAAATCCGTATACCAGCGCATTGAGATCTATGAGACCGAGACCTTCGGCACTCTCATGACACTGGATGGCCTGGTCATGGTCACGGACCGGGACAACTTTATTTACCACGAAATGATGTCGCATCCGGCGCTGTTTACCCACCCAGGTCCTAAGCGCGTGCTGATCATCGGCGGCGGCGACTGCGGCACCCTGCGCGAAGTGCTGCGGCATCCGGATATCGTCTTGGCCGAACAGGTGGAGCTGGACGAGCGCGTGACGCGGGTGGCGGAGAAATTTTTTCCCGAACTGTGCGCGTCCAATAACGACCCGCGCGCGCGCTTGCATTTTGCCGACGGCATACAGTGGGTGGCGGACGCCGAGGCCGAAAGCTACGACGTGATTATTGTCGACTCCACCGACCCGGTGGGGCCAGCGGCGGGCTTGTTCTCCGAGACGTTCTATCGCAATTGCTACCATGCCCTGCGCCCCCATGGCATCGTGGTGGGTCAGAGCGAATCACCCCTGTTCCATCCCGACATCATTCAGCACATGCACCTAGGCCTGCGCGCCGCCGGCTTCCTGAACGTCGCTACCCACGGTTTCCCCCAGTGCACCTATCCTTCCGGATGGTGGAGCGCCACCATGGCATGTAAAGATGCGACCCTGTCGGCGTTTCGCACGCAAGCGGTGGCCGCAAAAACTTTCGCTACGCGCTATTACAATGGGGATATCCACACCGCTGCCAAGGCCTTGCCGGAATTCCTGCGGCGGCATCTAGCATGAGCGGGGACCTGCACTGAGCGCCCTGCTGGGTTCATGCAGGGCGCGCGCTAATTGATCGAATTGGGCGTTCAGGGTATAACCTTGCATAAAACACCTTAAAAACTTAACCAGCGAGCCACTACTATAATGCCTACGCCTGAAGTCCCCCAAAAATCCCCCTATGTACTCGAATTGGATGCGGGTACCTACTGGTGGTGCGCCTGCGGCCGCTCCAAAACACAGCCCTTCTGCGACGGCTCACATAAGGGCAGCACGTTTACCCCGGTCAAGCTCGAGTTGGCGGCAAAAACCAAGGTCGCCTTGTGCGGCTGCAAGCATACTGCCAAGCCACCTTACTGCGACGGTACCCACACTAAGCTTTAATCATGTGCCGAATGCCCGGACCAACGGGCCTTGCTTGCTGGAAAGCAACTGACAGACGTTCTACTCTATAACTTGTGCATCGGTAAATACGGGAGGGATAGTGCAAAAAAATGTGGTGGTGACCCTGGTCTTGATCGTCTTAATAGGTGCGGGCGCGGCGGCCCCGTACTGGTTCGGCATGCAGGCCGAGCAGGCCTATAAACGGAGCCTGGAGGAAGTAACCAAAGACGGCCAGGTCGTGATCACCAACCAAACCTATGAGCGCGGCTGGCTGGATTCCACGGCGGAGGCCACTTATACCGTCAGCGGCACACCCATCAGCTTGGTGGCCGCCCATAAAATCCACCACGGGCCTATTCCATTCGTCGACGGCGAGCTGGAATTCAAACCGGTGCTGGCTCTTATAGTATCCCAGGCCAGCCTAACCCTGCCCCCACCTCTGAAGTTGCCCCCCATTACTGGAAAAACCATTATCCATCTGGAGGGCAATAGCGAAACTCACATTGCCATGGCGGGAGGGAGCTCCGCAGATTCCTCGGGCTCCTCTGTGACTTGGCAGGGCTTGAGCGGGGACAGCACCACCAGCGCCGATATGAAGCAAATGACCCTGAAAATTGCCTTGCCTGTGCTGCAGGTGAATTCCGCTACGCAAAAATTCTCCATGACCCAAGCGAAAATTGATATCGACCTGCATGAAGGTACCTCCGGCCTAACCACCGGCAGCCTGTCTTATAGTATTGCCAAACTTAGCGGCGTGAGCGAAATCGGCACCAGGACCATCGATGGGCTAGTGCTGGCCACATCGTCCACCGAGGCCGCTGGCAGTTTGAGTGCGAACCTCGACCTCAAGATGCAGAGTTTCAGCGACGCTACCTCGAGTTACGGACCCGGTCACATCAATATAAAGATACGCAACCTAGACGCGGCAACCTTGGTGAAATACCAGAACGAGATGCGCGCCCTGCAGGCCAAAAATCTGCCGGCGGAACAAATGCCTTCCATGTTCATGGGTAAAATGCTCGCCCTGGTAACCAGCCTATCTAAGAAAGCGCCGGAGATGGAAATCACCAAGCTCAGCTTCAAGATGCAGGACGGCGAAATCACCGGTCACGGGAAACTGGTTTTGGATGGCAGCAAGACCGACATCGGCGAAAACCCCGGCCTATTGCTCATGGCGCTCAGCGGTGAGGGCGTGCTGCTGGTGCCAAAATCCACGGTCAAGATGCTCACCGAACTCGATCTCAACCGCCAGGTAGAGTCCTTAAAGGCGCAAGGCAAACTGTCCGAGAAGGAAATAAAGAAACTCACTCCGCAGAAAGTCTCGGAGATCAGCAGCAGCGCGGCGCCAAAATATATGGACCGCCATGCAGCCAGCATGAAACTGGTGCCGGATGGCGATAACTATAAGGCTGAATTTTCCCTGTCCCAGGGACAATTGCTGGTCAATGGACAGCCCACGTCCGGGCCTGTACACCTACCATAAAAAACGGGCGCCCTGGTAAAGGGGCGCCCGCAACTTACCTCATCAGGAACTTTTACAGGTTGTAGCCGCGCTCGTCGTGCAAGCTGATATCCAGGCCCTGGGTTTCTTGCTCTTCGGTCACGCGTAGTCCCATGATCACGTCCAGCACTTTCAGAATAATAAAACTGGCGACGCCGGTGTAGATGACGGTGATCAACACACCCTTTAGCTGGATCATGACCTGGCCACCCATGGTCATGCCTTCCGCAAGACCCACGCCGCCCATGCTCGCGGCCGCGAACACGCCGGTCAATAACGCGCCGATGATGCCGCCCACCGCATGCACACCGAATACATCCAGGGCATCGTCATAACCCAGGGCACGCTTCAGCTTGGTGGCTGCTATGAAGCAGCCGACCCCGGCGATGGCGCCTATGGCCAGGGCGCCCATGGGTCCCACGGTACCCGATGCCGGGGTAATGGCCACCAGGCCGGCGACTGCGCCGGACGCGATACCCAATACGCTGGGTTTGCCGTGGGATAGCCATTCGGCAAACATCCACCCCAAGGCCGCGGTGGCAGTGGCGATCTGAGTCACCGCCATGGCCATGCCGGCGGTGCCGTTGGCCGCAACGGCGCTGCCGGCGTTAAACCCAAACCAACCGACCCACAACATGGACGCACCCATGAGGGTCAGTCCCAGGTTGTGCGGCATCATGGGTGTCTTGGGATAACCCTTGCGTTTGCCCAACACCAGGGCCGCCACCAGGCCGGCGATACCGGCATTGATGTGCACCACCGTGCCGCCGGCAAAATCGAGTACGCCCATGTCCCACATCAAGCCGCCGTTGCCGCTCCACACCATATGTGCGATCGGCACATACACGAATGTGAACCACAGACCCATGAACATCAGCATGGCGGAAAACTTCATGCGCTCGGCGAAGGCGCCGACGATCAAAGCTGGGGTGATCACCGCAAAGGTCATTTGAAATGTCATGAACACCGTCTCGGGTATCGTGCCCTGCAGACTGGCCACGGTCACTCCCTTCAGGAAGGCCTTGTCCAGGTTGCCGATAAAGGAGTACAAGTTCACCACGCCCTTCTCCATGCCACCGGTGGAAAAGGCCATGCTGTAGCCATACAGTACCCACAGCACCGAGATCAACGAGGTAATGGCAAAGCACTGCATCATCACCGACAGCACGTTCTTCGAGCGCACCATGCCGGCATAAAAAAGTGCC
>JANOTM010000196.1:0-6567 GCA_031416355.1 Gammaproteobacteria bacterium | reverse complement strand
GCCTGGCCCACAGTCTAGGCATACAAGTGGTGGCCGAAGGCGTGGAGTCCCAGGCGCAGCTTACCTTCCTGCAAAATCAGCAGTGCGATGTCATGCAGGGTTATTACTTCAGTAAACCGTTAACAGTAAAGGCATTCGCCGCGCTCGTACGCGAACGCCGTGGGTGGGTAGAGACCCAGCCGCCTGAATGGGATAGTGCCACCGGTAAAAAAACGGGGTAAGGGAAAACATCGCGATTGCGGCGTTTTCAGCGATGGGCGTCTATGTCGTAGGTCGTTTTTAAAGCGGTCACAAAATCGTCATACCCCATTGCTAGTCTTGGTGCTATCAGAAACCAGGTGAACGACGATGACCATGCCAGACAGCACATACAGCAGCGACGGAAAGCGCAAACAGATACTGGAGCAAATCGCCTATTTCGAGGCACGCCTGGAGGAGATGGGCGGATCCGGGGACTGTGCCTATGAAAAATCCCTGGTGCGCGTTTACGAAACCCGGCTCGGCGAACATCGGCAAATACTACAGGGGTTGGAAGCTTAAGCGTGAGCCATTCGTCGCTACCGGCGCTTACCGCGACCGGTAGGGCTGCCGGGCTTGGCATGGAGGCGCGGCTTGCCTGAGGCACGGGGTTGGGCACTCGCAGGCTTGGGCATGCGAGGTAAACCCGTGTGCTGGGTTTTAAATGTTGCGCCCTTCGCCGGGCGTGCGCCTGCCAGTGTATGGCCAGTGCCGGGGGGCTGATAAGAAGGTATCAACTGGTGCTTGGCACTGCCGATGAGATCGGCACGGCCCATGCGCCGTAGCGCTTCGCGCAACAACGGCCAATTGTTGGCATCGTGGTAACGCAGAAACGCCTTGTGCAGGCGCCGCACTTTCAGACCTTTGGGTATGGCCACCGCTTCGCTGGTATAAGTCACCTTGCGCAGCGGATTCTTGCCGCTGTGATACATGGCGGTGGCGCTCGCCATGGGCGACGGCAGGAACGCCTGCACCTGGTCGGCGCGAAAACCATTGCGTTTCAACCATAACGCCAACTCCAGCATATCCTCGTCGGTGGTACCCGGGTGCGCGGCGATGAAATAGGGAATGAGGTACTGTTCCTTGCCTGCCTGTTTCGAATATTTGTCGAACATCTCCTTGAAACGATCATACGCACCCATGCCAGGCTTCATCATTTTTGACAAGGGACCCTCGCGCGTGTGCTCGGGTGCAATCTTGAGATAGCCGCCCACGTGGTGGCTCACCAGCTCTTTTACATATTCGGGCGATTCCACCGCCAGGTCGTAACGCACGCCAGAGCTGATGAGGATCTTCTTGATACCGGGCAGTGCGCGCGCCCGGCGATAGAGATGGATCAGCGGCGCATGGTCGGTGTTGAGGTTCGAGCAGATGCCCGGGTACACGCACGATGGTAGGCGGCAGGCGGATTCAATTTCCGGCGTGCGGCAATGCAGGCGATACATATTGGCCGTGGGCCCGCCCAGATCGGAGATGACACCGGTGAAACCGGGCGCCGTGTCGCGTATGGTTTCGATCTCGCGCACGATGGAATCCTCGGAGCGATTCTGGATAATGCGGCCTTCGTGCTCGGTGATGGAACAAAAGCTGCAACCACCGAAGCAGCCGCGCTGTATGGTGATGGAAAAGCGGATCATCTCGTACGCCGGAATCTTGGCGTCGCCGTAGGACGGATGCGGCTGGCGCGTGAAGGGCTGTTCGTAGACCGCGTCCATTTCCTGCATGCTGAGGGGGATCGGCGGCGGATTGAGCCATACGTCGCGATCATGATGGCGCTGCACCAGGGCGCGTGCGTTGCCGGCGTTGGTCTCGAGATGCAGGATGCGCGAGGCGTGGGCATACAGCACCGGGTCATCCGCCACTTGTTCGAATGAAGGCAGCCGAATGACGTTGCGTTCGCGCTCCACCTTGGGCACGCGGCGCTGGAAGCGCACCACGTTGACCGCGCCCGATGCCTCTACCTGCGCTACCGATGGAGTATTGGCAGCGCGCATTTCTGCTTCCGTGGCATACGGGTTCAGCGGCGGATTTAGTGGACCGGGTGTATCGATGTGGGTGGAATCGGTTTCGGTCCAGCCTTCCGGCAGGCCCTGGCGAACAAAGGCGGTGCCACGCACGTCGGTAATGTCTTTTATCGACTCACCCGCCGCCAGGCGATGGGCGATCTCGACAATCTGGCGCTCGGCATTGCCGTACACCAACAGATCGGCCTTGGCGTCCAGCAGGATGCAGCGTCGCACCTTGTCCGACCAGTAGTCGTAATGGGCGATGCGCCGCAGCGATGCCTCGATGCCGCCAATAATTATGGGCACGTCGTGATACGCCTGGCGGGCGCGCTGCGCATACACCAGCACCGAACGGTCCGGGCGCTTGCCGCCAACACCACCGGGGGTGTAGGCGTCGTCGCTGCGCAGGCGGCGGTCGGAGGTGTAGCGGTTCACCATGGAATCCATGTTGCCGGCGGCGACGCCGAAAAAAAGATTCGGCCGGCCCAGGGCCTGGAACGGCTCTTTGCTCTGCCAGTCCGGCTGCGCGATGATGCCGACGCGAAAACCCTGGGACTCCAACAGGCGGCCGATGAGGGCCATGCCGAAACTCGGATGATCCACATAGGCGTCGCCGGTGACGATAATGATGTCGCAACTGTCCCAACCCAAATCGTCCATCTCGGCACGCGACATAGGCAACACCGGCGCCCGGCCAAAACGCTGGGCCCAGTACTTACGGTAAGAAAAAAGATCGCGCGCGCTTTGCATAGATTTGGTGAGTCACACTAACTCGGCCGGTCACGCTAAATAAGGAACTGCCGACTGGGGTGGCCGGCGTAAACCGCAATTATAGCTTAAATGCGGGGTTTATTGCTGCGGTGCCTAGGGCCTGCTCCATAATGCCCATCAAGGGCATCCCTTAATGAGCCTAAGGCAGGCAAATGCAGCTTAGGCAAAGTTTAGGCTGGGATCGCACAACAACTTCTCAATCAAACCCTTACGGCATTGCCCATGCCCGAAACAAGCTAAAATGAACAGCGATGACGTCATGACGGAAGAAAATTTCGCACACTTTTCAGTTGTGTTCGCTGGGCTTTGTCATCTATTCATTTCACGTCAGCGCCACGTCTCCCGCCAAACCTGGTGGTGCGATGGCTCGCACCGCCGAGTAGCGTGCGGCAACTTGACGTCCAGCGCACTGCTGATGAGGCCTTCCATCTCCTCCCATCTTTATGTCCTATCGGGTGGGCATAACGCCTGAAACAAGATAAGGCGTCGTCGTGCGCGGCATAACGTACCGCCAGCAGGTGATGGGGCGGGTTTTCCTCGGCACAGAAGAATTTGCTCTGGTTGCGGGAGGTAAGCGAGTAACTCACGGTTACCGGCTATATGTCCGCATTCAATCGCTGAAACTTGCCCACCAGCGCGCCCTCGGCCTCTTTAGTATTTTAGGTTAAATGTGTTCTCCGGGCGTGGCATGCCGTGCGTCTACCTCAACTTCGTACTGGCGGCGGCTTTGCTGCAAAATTGGCCTTGGCGGCAAGTTCCTGGGCGATAATCTTCTGCGCCGGCTTGTCAACAGGCCAGCCGAATACAACGGCATGGTTCGGATTGTTGGAAACCGGTCTGGGCTCGACACCCAGCGACTGTCGCCTCGCTTCAGCGGTGCAAATGTCTGCCCGCCCGTAAAGTGTGGCCGGCCTTGCATCCGCGATGCCCTGACCTATACACCAAAGCCCTTGCTCAGAAAGATTCTTGTGACGAGTAACCGAAAGATCTGGGTATGGGTGCGGGATGAACGCATCTGGCTTAACTGTCTTGACCGAATCAGAACTACGAATCCATTTACTGAAGAGAATGAAGCGAGCCAGTCGCTCGTCGGAGGTAATCGGTAACTCCGTCCCTCCGTTGCTCACGGCGCCAAGACGCAGTGAATAAGATCAACGATGGCCTTTGGCACTTCGCCATAGAACGGCTCAGTCCCGTAGCGTTTGCTGACGCCGATCAATGCGGCGTAATGGAGATCAGCTTCCGCGCTGACACTCACGGAGAGCGTACGGCGTGGTGAGCGGTGCCATTCCAAAGTAAGGTGGCCATCCGGCTCAGCACCAACCGATGGGGCGGGTGTCCCGAGCGGCAAGGCCTCCAGGAATTCATACGCGGATTGGAATGTGCACACTGAGACTGGCACAGCACTGTAGCCATCCCAGTTTGCTTGGCGACATTCATCAAAAACCTGATAAAGTTCGTTAAGCGAACCCTTTGCCTGCTGACCAAGGGCATAGGAACCCTGCAATTGCCGACGCCATTGCTCAATCTGCTTGGCGACAAATCCTGCCGTCGCGCTCGCACCACCCGAGGTCACAGCAGTATATTGACGAAGTGCTATCGCAGTCATTTCTCGCGCCTCCGAAATTTACTCAAACAGTTTCAGGGCATTTGGCGTAACACTGCCAAAAAACACCCTGTTCTTCAACCACCGCATTTCCAGCAAGCGTTGCTCCAGCAAAGCCTTATCCAACTCGAACCCTTGAGTAGTGAATACATCAATATCGAGAATTAGTCCTAGGCCCTGGACACCCCCTGCCCCCGGCGGCTGTATCGTCCTGATGACATTGATCGCATACGGATAATCTGGAACGGCGAGTGTATCTTGGTGTATGTAATTCTGAAACGGCAAATCTAGGCCCTTCGGCGATGCCGGAGCCGGCTCCAGGTAATCCTCAAAACGCAGTTCATCCGGAGGCAGTTGAATGCGGTTGATATAGCGTAGCCCGATCCGGTGAATCTCGACGGGTTGGGCCAGTTCAGCATACAAATACCAAAGCTGCATGCCATCCTCGTATAGCTGCTCCCAACTCTGGTACGGTTCAAGGCGGCTAAACACAAACCCGTCATGATTGAATTGCACAATGTGTTTCTTGTCGGTGGATTGAAAGCGCAGCCCCTTCCAACCCATATCGCGGATTATCGGTCCCGGCAAGGCCTCGCCTTTCAAGCTCACCTCGTGCTGAATCTGAATTTGCTGCTGGGAGTCCAAGAATTCGTAACCGTCAAGCCTGACTTCCAATTGCGGCTTCAGCAATGCTTCTTCAAGAACCGCGCCTGGACGAGCTCGAATGTCGATCACCGCCTCCATAATCGGTGCACGCGGAAGATGCTGAAACGGCTCCTTAATATTGATCGCTAGTTTTGTCATTGGAGTTGCCGCTACTCATATTGATCATTATGGCTCAAATCTTTTCTGATTGGAATTTTCTCTGCTAAAATACGAAACAAACAGTGGATCATGTCCTGCTAGGTCCTTCATTCACAGGGTAGTGTCATGCGACTGCCTATCCTCGCTAGTAATGACTTGCAATGCTGATCCGTTTCCTTGGCTGCTTACTCCGGTGTGTTCAATTCTTCCACGATCTCCACCCTAGGTCGACACTCCTTACTGGTTAAAAGAGATGTGTTCCCGCCGCGCATGTGCGAAAATAGCCTTATTTAGCAAGAGAAAACCATGAACCTGGACCGAGTCACCTCCGGCAGCGATCTGCCCAACGATATCAACGTTATTATTGAAATCCCCTCCCACAGCGATCCGGTTAAGTACGAAGTCGACAAGGCCACCGGCGCCATGTTTGTGGACCGCTTCATGAACACCGCCATGCACTACCCGTGCAATTACGGCTACATTCCCCATACCCTATCCGAGGACGGTGACCCGGTGGACGTGCTGGTGGTCACGCCGGTACCCCTGATCAGTGGTTCGGTCATACGTTGCCGCCCCATAGGCCTGCTCGGCATGACCGACGAGGCCGGGCCGGACTCCAAGCTGCTCGCGGTGCCCATAGACAAGTTGTGTACCCTGTACCGCGGCGCCAAGTCGCCCGACGACATGCCAGCCATGTTGCTGGCACAGATATCGCACTTCTTTGAGCACTATAAAGATCTGGAACCCAATAAATGGGTCAAGGTCGACGGCTGGTCCGGCGTGGACGCGGCCAAGGCCGAGATACTCGCCGGTGCCGAGCGTTTCAACAACGCCAAGGTCAAGCCCTGCTTTTAGCCTGGCACTATGCGCGACACCTCGTCCCCTAAAGAACTCGCCGCCGCTCCCGTCAGCGCCGACTATGTGGAGATCACCCACGCCAGCGTACTGGTGCGTAGCGTGGAAACATCGCTGGCATTCTACTGCGGGGTCCTGGGCATGGCGTTGGAAAAAACGCGTCCTGATCTCGGTTACCCGGGTGCGTGGTTGCGCGTCGGCGCGCAACAGATCCATCTGCTGGAACTACCTAATCCTGATCCCGTCAGCGACCGACCGGCACACGCCGGCCGCGACCGGCACACGGCGGTATACGTACGTCGCCTCGACCCCCTGCGCGACGTGCTCGCACGCGCCGGCATCGACTACACCGTGAGTCGTTCCGGCCGGCGCGCCCTCTTCTGCCGCGATCCCGACGGCAATGGCATGGAGTTTATCGAGACACCGGTAACACCCGACACTAGCGGGTGAATTACTTTTTGCGTACCGCCTTCTTGGCCAGACGCGATGATCGGACGGGGATATGCG
>JANOTM010000195.1:0-14517 GCA_031416355.1 Gammaproteobacteria bacterium | reverse complement strand
CCCCGCCGCAAGACCATAGGCCTGCGCGTGCCCCAGCATGGCATCGCCCAGGCCTTGCTGACCGAACTGGGTGAACCGCTCATGAGTTCTACGCTGATCCTGCCCGGGGAGGATCTACCCATGGCCGAGGTGGCCGATATGCGCCAACACCTAGAACATCAGGTGGACCTTATAATAGACGGCGGTAACTGCGGCTGGGAGCCGACCACGGTCATTGAGCTGAGCGAGGGTGTGGCGACCATCATCCGCGCCGGCAAAGGGGATACCCAGCCGTTCGGTGGATTACCCGCATGAATGCCTCCTGATTTGCCCGGGCTGGCCTGATATACTGCGCCGATGTTGGAACAAATATTTGGCGTCCTCAGTCGGCTGTCCCCGCCCCAGCTTATTTCCGTTCTGGTTATCCCGGTTCTATTTGCCATTGTCGTGCACGAGGTCGCCCACGGCTGGGTGGCCAAGCTGTTGGGCGACCCCACCGCCCACCGTTTGGGACGGCTGAGCCTGAATCCCATAAAACATATCGATCCCGTGGGAACCGTGCTGATACCCGCCATACTGTTACTATTTCGCACTGGGCTTGTTTTCGGCTGGGCCAAGCCCGTGCCTATTACCTGGGAGAATCTACGCCGCCCCAAGCGCGACAGGGCGCTGGTGGCGGCCGCCGGGCCCGCGGCCAATTTATTGATGGCCATCGCTTGGGGTCTATTGCTGAAAATCAGCACCTTACTGCCCTTGAGCGCCATATGGGTGAGCGCGCCACTGCGGTACATGGCACTGGCGGGCATACTGGCCAATGTGTTGTTGATGGTATTTAACCTGTTGCCCATCCCGCCTCTGGATGGCGGCCGGGTGGCGGTGGGCCTATTGCCCGGCCCCTGGGCCTGGCGCCTGAGTCAGCTCGAGCCTTATGGCTTTATGATACTTATCGGTCTCATGCTCAGCGGTCCGCTGCTAGGGGTGAGCCTGCTCTGGATAATCCTAGGTCCGGTGGCCGAGTTCGTCGCCCGGGTGGTTGTAACGGTGGTGGGTTTGTAATGACCATAAGCACCGTACTTCCCGGCCAGGCGCGCGTGATCTCGGGTATGCGTCCCACCGGCCGTTTGCATCTCGGCCATTATCATGGGGTGCTCAAGAACTGGCTGCGCCTGCAAAAGGAATACGATTGTTTTTTCTTCGTCGCTGATTGGCACGCCTTGACTACCCATTACGAAGACCCGCGGGTAATAGAGGAGAGCGTGTGGGATATGGTGATTGACTGGCTGGCCGCGGGTGTGGATCCTAGCAACACCACTTTATTCATCCAGTCGCGGGTGCCGGAGCATGCGGAGTTGCACGTGCTGTTGTCCATGATTACGCCGCTGTCATGGCTGGAGCGCGTGCCTACTTATAAGGATCAGCAACTCAAGCTCAAAGACAAGAACCTTTCCACCTATGGGTTCCTTGGGTACCCGCTGCTACAGAGCGCGGATATTCTCATTTATCGCGCCGCCATGGTGCCCGTGGGCGAAGATCAGGTGGCGCACGTGGAAGTAACGCGCGAAATCGCGCGGCGTTTCAATTTTCTTTACGGCCGCGAGGCCGATCACGAGCAACAGTGCCAGGCGGCCATCAAAAAGATGGGTAAAAAGGCGGGTAAGTTATATCAGGAGCTGCGCACGGCCTACCAGGAGCGCGGCGACCATGGGGCCCTGGAAACCGCGCGCGCACTCTTAGAAGAACAAAAGAATATCACCCTGGGCGACCGCGAGCGCCTGTTCGGTTACCTCGAGGGTGGCGGGCGCATGATACTCATCGAGCCGCAGGCCTTGCTCACCGCGGCCTCGAAGATGCCAGGCTTGGACGGCCAGAAGATGTCCAAGTCCTACGATAATGTCATCAGCCTGCGTGACACGCCGCCGGAAGTTACCCAAAAGATCCGCACCATGCCTACGGATCCGGCGCGCGTGCGCCGTAGCGACCGTGGCGATCCGGACAAGTGCCCAGTGTGGCAGTTTCATCTGGCATATAGCGGCGAAGATGTGAAACAATGGGTACAATCGGGTTGTCGCTCTGCCGGTATCGGTTGCCTGGAATGCAAACAGCCGGTGATCGACGCGGTGCTGACCGAGCTCCAACCCATACAGGAGCGGGGTACGGCCCTGGCCCAGGACCCGACTCTGGTGAAGAATCTCATCGCCGAAGGTGGTCGCCGTGCACGCGCCGCCGCGGAGGAAACCATGACCGACGTACGCCGCAGCATGGGATTGTCTTATCTCTAATGACAGCATCAACCATTATAGATCCACAAAACGAGATGCCCTTCGCCATCGTGGCGGGCACCGGCATGACGCGGATGCCGCAGGATCTGTACATCCCGCCGGACGCGCTCGAGGTCATCCTCGAAACCTTTGAAGGCCCGCTGGACCTGCTGCTGTATCTCATACGCAAGCAGAACCTGGATATCCTCGATATCCCCATCGCCGAGATCACGCGCCAATATATGGTATACGTGGAGTCGATGGGCGCCGTGCGCCTGGAACTGGCCGCCGCGTATCTGGTGATGGCGGCGATGCAGGCGGAGATCAAATCACGCATGCTGCTGCCGCGGCCGGCCGCGGCCGAGTCGGAAGAAGAAGACCCGCGCGCGCAACTGGTGCGCCGCCTGCAGGAATACGAACGCTATCGCCGCGCCGCCGGCGAAATCGACGAACGCCCGCGCATTGGACGCGAAGTACATCTAACCCTGGTGGAATGCGACATGACCCCGGTCAAGCGCGTCGAGCCCACTGTCTCGCTGTTCGAATTACTGGATGCCTTGCGCGGTGTGCTGCAACGCGCCGAAATGCACCGCCACCATCGCGTGCTCACGGAAGCGCTCTCGGTGCGCGAACGCATGACCCAGGTGCTGGCACGTGTAAATAGTGACACCTTTGTCGGCTTCGAATCCCTGTTCGACGTCACCGAGGGCAAGTTGGGCGTGGTAGTCACCTTCATGGCGATCCTCGAGCTGATGAAAGAATCCCTGTTGATCCTGGTGCAAAATGAACTGTATGCACCGATACACGTAAAGGCGGTCGCCTGATGACTCAAAGCATATCCCAAGCCGAAAATCCCGAAGTAGATGAAGCCGTCCCAGCGGTCTACACCCATCCGGAATTAAAAAACATCATCGAGGCCGCGTTGCTGGTCGCCGGCCAGCCCCTGACCCTGGACAAGATGCTGTCGTTGTTCCCCCAAGACTTACGTCCGACGCGCGATGCCATGCGCGCTGCGCTTGCCGAATTGAGCGACGCTTGTGCCGACCGGGGTGTCGAGCTTATGCAGATCGATAATGCTTGGCGTTTCCAAAGCAAACAAAAATATGCCGAGTGGATATTGCGCCTCTCAGAAGAACGCCCGATGCGTTATTCGCGCGCGCTCCTCGAGACCCTGGCCATCATCGCCTATCGCCAGCCCGTGACCCGCGGCGAGATCGAAGATATCCGCGGTGTCGCGGTGAGCACCGACATCATTAAAACCTTGCTCGGGCGCGAGTGGATACGCCAAGTGGGCACGCGCGATGTGCCGGGACGCCCGGGCCTGTATGGCACCACGCGCGGTTTCCTTGAGCATTTCAATCTGAAGAGCCTGGACGAGATGCCGCCCCTGGCGGAACTTCGTGATATCGACAAGATTGCCGCTGAACTCAACCTGTCCTTGCCCATGGGCGATCCGGCGGCGCCGGAAACCGCCGCGCTGGACGAGGACATACCAGCATCGGACGTGGACATGGAGGACGATGACGCCAACGTGGACCAGCGCTCCGCCAACGCCGATGCGCGCGGCGCGCCCATGAGCAAAACCATGGCCGCGGATCGAGGCGCGTCGCCCGAGACCTCAGAGATTATAGAACCTTTGTGAGTAAACGGCCTGTGACTAAGGGCACCCGCAGCGCAGCGCCCGCCGCCAAAGGAAGCGCTTCTGGTGCAAGCGCAAAGCGGCGCAGCGTTTCCAACCGCACACCTGGCGCCGGTCGCCAGGCCAGCAGTCGAGTAAAACGTCCGACGCGCGGTTTGCGCCCGCCGCAACGGGTCGAACCGGTGGCGCCAGCGACGAGTCCAGTCTCCGCCAGTGCTACCACTACCGGTGCCGCGGAGAAACTGCAAAAGGTCCTGGCGCGCGCCGGTATTGGCTCGCGCCGTGAAATGGAACGCTGGATCGAAGAAGGCCGGGTCGTGGTTGACGGCGCCGCCGCCACCCTCGGTCAGCGCGTGGTGCTCGGACAGGATATCCGCATCGATGGTCAACCCCTGTCCGCCGGCGCCGCCATCGGCATCGCGCGTCGCATTATTGTTTACCGCAAGCCGGAAGGGGAGATGTGCACTACCTCGGACCCGGACGGACGTCCTACCATATTTGATCACCTACCGCGCCTGCGCAATGGCCGTTGGATTGCCGTGGGTCGTCTCGACTTTAATACCCAAGGCCTGTTGCTACTGACCACTGACGGCGAACTCGCCAACCGCCTCATGCACCCGAGTCGCGAGATCGACCGCGAATACGCCGTGCGTGTGCTCGGCAAAGTGGACGCGGCAATCCTCGAGCGGCTGTTGCAGGGCATAGATCTTGAAGACGGCCTGGCGAAATTCGATACCCTGGTGGATGCCGGCGGCGAAGGCGCAAACCATTGGTATCACGTGACGCTGAAAGAAGGCCGCAACCGCGAGGTACGTCGCCTGTGGGAAGCGGTTGGGCTAACGGTAAGCCGCCTCATCCGTGTGCGCTATGGGCCGGTGACGCTCCCGCGCGATCTGCGTCCCGGGCGCTGGCAGGAAATGGATCCGAAAACCACGACGCAATTGCTGAAGCTGGTCGATATGCAAGACGCTCCCCGGCTTCCTGCGCCGGGCCGCGGTATGCGTAATCCCGATCGAATAAAGCCGCAGCGTATCAGCCGGCCGCCACGCACTGCGCGTTTACCGGCGCGCACTGCGAAGCAGGCCAAGGCCAAAGCCAAAGTGTGAGTGCGCAGTTTGCGCCCGCCTTCCCTGGATAGCTAACCGCCATGCAGCGCCGGCACACTTTGCTCAGCGTCTACAAAAAACTTCACGCCATCCACGGCCCGCAAGACTGGTGGCCCGGCGATACCCCTTTCGAAATTATGGTAGGCGCGATACTCACCCAGAACACCGCCTGGACCAATGTGGAAAAGGCCATCGCCAACCTCAAGCGTGCCCGCGCGCTTTCGCCGCAGAAGATCCTCGCCACGCCTCAGCCCACGCTCGCACGCTGGCTCAAGCCCTCGGGTTATTTCAACGTCAAGGCCCGGCGCTTGCGCGCCTATTGTCTCTGGCTCATGCAGCAGGGCGGCATAAAGCAGCTCGCTAAAATGTCCACACATGAATTGCGCGCCGCGTTGCTGTCGGTGCACGGCATAGGCCCGGAAACCGCCGATGATATTTTGCTTTATGCCTTCGACCGGCCGGTGTTCGTCATCGATGCCTATACCCGGCGTTTGTTCCAGCGTCTGGGATTAATCGAAGGCAAGGAAGATTACGAAACCTTGCGGGCTTTGTTTGAGTCCACACTCAAAACCGATGTCGCGTTATTCAACGAATACCATGCGTTGATTGTGATTCACGCCAAGGACACCTGTCGTAAACGGCCACGGTGTGCCGAGTGTTGTCTCGCCGGCGCTTGTTCCGGTGCCGGTGAGTGAAACACCCGCCACAGGGCGGGTGTCTGTTCAGATGACGATCATGTTCCTATGACAGTGCTTCAATGGCAGCGCCAAAGTTGATATGAAACGGTGTCCCCTGCATTACCAGTGCCGGCACGGATTTGACCCCGGCGGCCAGCGCTTCTTTTAAGCGCAACTTATGGGTGCCAAGATGAACGATCTCCACATCGAATTTTGCAGGATCAAGGGCATGGGCGAGTGTCTGTTCGGCCATGACACAGACAGGACATCCGGCATGGAAAAAAATTGCTTTGGTCTTCATAATAGGTTGCTCTCAGGTTTGGGTTAGTATCGCGTGCCATTGCGGTACACAAACAAATCATAGAGGGATGATCTTGCTGCGTGTAGCGGGCACCTTTCGGTTCCTGGGTAACTTTTAGGGGTAACTTGATGAATATGGGACGAAACAAAAAATCACCCGTCCTGGCGCGGAAAAGCTATCAGAAACTCGAAGACGTGGTGGGCTGCAAATGGTCGGTATCGGTGCTGGTCGCCATTGGCGCCGGCATCAATCGGCCGGGGGTATTAGAGCGAGACATAGATGGAATTTCCACCAAGGTCCTGTCTGAGCGACTTCGTAAATTGACCGGCTACGCCTTGCTATCCAAGCATGTTTACGCTGAAGTCCCGCCTAGAACGGAATATTTTCTCACTTGCAGCGGACAGCGATTGGTCGATATCATTACGCAGATCAATCAACTGGACGATGACATCAGGCATGCCGGGCAGGAATCGCCGGCGCCGGCGGCAAAGCGGGGCCGCTAAGCTTGGCGCTCTGGCGTCGGGATATTTATGAAAGATCTGCACACATTGCCAAAGAATCTACCCGTCCCCATGGACGTATCGGATATAACCGATCGAGTATGGGCGTTGTTTAGCCATTCGGTTAACGTTATATTAAATAAAACAGGAGATCCTGATGATTAAAACATTTTCGTATTTTCTGCTTGCAACCGTGGTATATGCTGCATCCGCCTTAGGCCAAGAAAAGCCTGAGCAAGCGCCAAGCCTATATTCGTTCCAATCATTATCGGTGGAGGCCGCCTCGCAGACCGCATGGGCGGCAATAAAGGAATGTAGGAAGCGGGGCTACTCGGTAGCGGTGGCGGTGGTGGACCGCGGCGGCAACGTCCAAGCGGTGCTAAGAGATCAATTCGCCGGACCGCACACGGTAGAAACGGCAATACGCAAGGCCTGGACCGCCAATAGCTTTCGGCAATCTACCTCCGATCTCGCGGGCCTGCTAAAAGAAGGAAAGATTCCGAGTCAGGTGCAACATAATCCAGGCGCCTTGCTTGTGGGGGGCGGTTTGAAGATTGAAGCCCAAGGCCAGCTCGTGGGTGGTATCGGTGTGTCCGGAGCGCCGCCCGGACAATCGGAAAGGAGTAGTATCGACGGCGCCTGCGCCCAGGCTGGTATCGATGCAATCCAATCGGAATTGGAATTTGGTAAATAGGCTATGGGTAAAGTTTACACAGAAATTAACGATGAAATGGCGTTGTGGATACGCCGGCAGTCGCTATTTTTTGTGGCAACCGCCCCCTTGGAAGCCGACGGACACGTGAATTGCTCGCCCAAGGGCGGCGATGCCCTCAGGATTATTGATCCCGTGACCGTGGCCTATCAAGATCTCACGGGGAGTGGTGCCGAAACCATTGCGCATCTGCGGCAGAATGGTCGAATAGTCTTTATGTTTTGTGCCTTCGAAGGGTCGCCCAAAATTCTGCGTTTATATGGCCAGGGAGAAGTGATATTGGCTCAGCATGCAGATTTTCCTTCCCTGTCGGCATCTTTTCCTGAAAACCTGGCAACGCGAGCAATTATGCGCGTGAAGCTTACGCGCGTTTCCGATTCCTGCGGCTTCGGTGTGCCTTTGTTCGATTATCTTGGGCCGCGTGACACGCTGAATAAGTGGGCTGAGACCAAAGGCGTATCCAAGCTCCAAGAATATCGCCAGAATAAAAATGAGCGCAGCATAGATGGGCTGCCCGCCATCGATAAGTTGTGATTCCTGGATGATCCCCACCAGGGCGGGTCATAGGCTATCCCCTTGGAAATATGAGCCTATACCAGAATATACGGATAGATGACAAAAGAGGACATAAGCTATGTTCATAAATTACCCTTTTAGGAACTAGGGTATTGCATACATTTTGCGGTGGCCGTTATGCGGATCTCGGCCTTGGTTTAGGTTCAAGTACAGGTGTATGATAACTAGTAGGATTTATTTGGAGTGGGTTTGGTGGATTTTTAGGCGCCATATGCTGTTATCAGCACGGACTAGGAGAACACGCAAAATGCAATCACCGAGTTCTACAGAGCTCCTGACCGAAGCTCCGGCAGGAAGACATTTCGCGCAGATGCACAAGGATGCGCAAGCCCTCGCGGAAGCGGTCGGGGTGTTCGTCGAAACCGGTTTACGCCGTGGAGACGCCGTCATCATCGTTGTGCCATCTAGCCATACTCCATTATATCTGCAACGTCTAAAGTGCAACAATATAGATCTGGAGAACTGGCGGAGATCTGGCCAACTTACGGTTCTGGATTCCCAAGAAATGCTGGGCCGGTTTATGCGGGGAGACATGCCTATATGGGAAGAATTTCGTGCCGCAGTCGGACAGATCATCGAGAACGCAAGGATGTCTGGAAGGACGACGACACGCGTTTACGGCGAGATGGTCAGCGACCTTTGGCGTGCGGGCCACACCGCGGCGGCCATCCGCTTGGAAGAGTACTGGAACGAACTCGCACGCCAGTATCAGTTCTGTCTCTTCTGTGGCTACCAGGTGGATGGCCTGGAAGCCACATCGTACGCCGACCCGCTGGCCGAGATCGGCCGTACCCATTCTGATATGTTAATAACGCAGGAAGATGAACGCTTTTGCGCCGCCTTGGATACAGCAAGCCAGGATGTTTTGGGGATACAGATATCCCGCATGCTGACTTGCGGGGGATGCGACGACTCTGCCGGAGAACAACGACTTTCCATTGGCCATCAAACCATGCTCTGGCTCCAGCGAAACATGCCCACCGAAATGGCCAAGGTTCTGCAGCGCGCGCGCC
Organism: Gammaproteobacteria bacterium; assembly: GCA_031416355.1. Classification (GTDB taxonomy): domain Bacteria; phylum Pseudomonadota; class Gammaproteobacteria; order Acidiferrobacterales; family UBA6901; genus JANNJF01. Next base: position 5,756 of record JANOTM010000195.1, on the reverse strand, counting down.
AGATTTATGCAGATGAACTAAACGCTGTCCCGCACCGCCACAAGACAAGCGCCTCTGGCATTTGAGCATCGCCCCGCCTGAAGACACAAATACACTATGTTTGGCATGCACTGCCGGGTGTACGCTGTTGTCTGACTTTGATTCTTTTAGCCAGTGCCTTAGCCACAATACGCAATATCATGATGTTTAGTACCCAAAAATAAATAGCCATTTCCGGGATTTCCTACGCATGCCACGGCATGCTAAAAAATTATAAGCGACACAAACGCGCTTTTGCCCAATTATGTTGGGCGCGACTCGTTCTTCAAGGAAACCTAATATGGCAAAATACAGCAAGAAGGCATCCGATAAAGTAAAGAAGGCGCTACACGAACGGAAGCGCGGGACGTTGAAAAGCGGACAGTCGGGCAAAAAAGTAAAAAGCCGCAAACAGGCAATCGCTATTGGGCTTGCCCAGGCGCGGCGTGCCGTGCCGGCGCCAAGGCGCCTCGCAAGAAATCCACACGCGCTGCAAAGTAGCACGTCGTGCATGCATAAAACCCTTACATACACTGACTTCGACCTTGCCAAATCGAAGTGGCATGAACTGGCTTACTTTGCATGCGATTTACCATAAAATGGTCCATCTGATTTATCCCCTCAATCCACTGGGTAAAAATTAAATGATGGTGCGTGCCACAGGTACAATTAAATTTGATACTTGGGACGAACAGCCGTACGACGAGATAAGCCGGGAGTCCAGACTCGCGCGCGCGGTCGTTACTAATCAGTATTGCGGGGACATCGATGGCCACGCGCGACTGGAATATCTCATGTTCTATTCAAACGCCAACACCATACGTTTCGTTGGCTTGGAACGTATAGTAGGCCATATTGGCAGCAAATCCGGTGGATTTGTGCTCCAGCACGTCGGTGTTTTTCAAGAGTCTAGATCGGAAAGTGTTTTGTCGGTGTTGCCCCATTCCGGTACCGGTGGTCTTCGCGATCTCATAGGAAGTGGAAGCATTACCTGGATAGGCGGGCGTGGGAATCCACCCGACTATATCTTGGATTACGATTTTGAGTCATATCGTGAAGAGCTTATCCCCGTTGTAAAATAGTAACGCGCATAGGCGGAAGGTAAAGTGAGCAACAGATATTCATTTCTGGGCGGAACACAAGGCGCGTGGCGGGTGGTGCGTATGGGCGCATTTCGTGGGCCTGGTTTAGATACAATAAGACGCCTCGACATCGTGAGCAGGGAACTGACGGCGTTGCCCGCCGGCGCAACCTGGATACTGCAAGGCTGGACCAGCAATGTGCGCTACACCACCCGCACGGAAATGCAGGCGCTCAGCGCGCGTCAGCAAGGCCTGGGTCGCCCCGAAGCGCGCTGTGGCGCGCTGATTCCTATTAAAAAATCGACACGGTGGTGGGAGTTACCGCAGGACGAGCGCCGAGCGATTTTCGAGGAGACATCGCGCCACACGGCGATCGGCCTCGAATACCTGCCCGCCATCGCTCGCCGCCTGCATCACTGTCGCGATCTCGGTGAGCCATTCGACTTTCTGACTTGGTTCGAGTATGCGCCCGAGCACGCGCCGGCATTCGAGGAACTTGTTTCCAGGCTTAGGGCAACGCCGGAGTGGGAATATGTCGAGCGTGAGATAGACATTAGACTTGAACGTGACTAGGGGGCGACACCCGACCGCACCGCCGTAAGTGGGAAATGATGATTTGACGCTTCAAAAATATATTGGGAGAACAAAGTGCTTCAAGGATTGCGTACAGTAATATACGGAGTCGGCGATTTGGACGCGGCCAAGAAATGGTACAGCCTTGTTTTGGGAATAGCGCCTTACTTCGATCAGCCTTTTTACGTTGGTTTCAATGTGGGCGGTTATGAATTGGGCCTGGATCCAAATGCGCAAGTTATATCGAAGGTGAGCGCCGGGGTCGTGGCCTACTGGGGCGTGGAGGATATCGATGCCGAGTTCCAGAGGCTGCTGCGTCTGGGTGCTACCATGCATACGCCGGTTCGGGAGGTGGGCGACGATATCAAAGTCGCCACGGTGCTCGATCCGTTTGGAAATATCCTGGGCATTATTCGCAATCCCCACTTTAATTAAAAATTAAAGATCCACGAGAAATCTCGATGCTGATACGCCCGCTTATGTCCATGGATATTGCGTCGTATGCGGCGCTGATGCGCCTCGGCCTTGAGGAAAACGCCGAATCCTTCCGCATCAGCGCGCAGGACGCGGGCGAACCCTTGATTCCGTTCGAATCGGTCCGGCCCGATGCCTTTACGCTGGGCGCGCTAGGGGAGGATAATGACTTGGTCGGGACGGTGAGTTTCGAGCGTGAGACCCGGGTAAAGCTCAGGCACAAGGGATTGATTTATCGCATGTATGTGCGTTCCGACGCTGCGGGCCGGGGAATCGGTAGACAGTTGATACAAGCCGCGGTGGCGCGCGCCAGCCAAATCCATGGTCTGGAGCAGCTAAACTTAACCGTCGTGGCTACGAATGCACGTGCTAAACATCTCTATGCGTCCGAAGGCTTTGTATCATTCGCACTCGAGCAGCGCGGATTGAAAATGGGTGCCCACTATGTGAATGAAGAGCAAATGGTTTTACGTCTGCGCAAATAATGCGCTATGCCGTTATCTTAAGTGGCGATCCGGGCTTCGGGTGGAATGTGTTAGCGTAGAAAACGGTTGTTCCCGCGTTTGCCGCGAGATGTAAAAACGCTACTGCTTGCGCGGGTTGACGCATACTCTCCTAGGTACTGATACTCCATGGATATTGTGGAATTCGAAAACATCTCCCTGATCGTCGGCCTCACTGCCCTGGTTGTTTATATGATGTTTATTATCTACAAGCTGGGCAAAGAGGCGAAGGTTGGGCGTTACGGTTATTTTATATTGTTCGGCGCGCTCGGACTGGGTGTGATCGGCTTTGTTGCCAAATCGGTGATTGTGCGTATGTTGAATCTTTGAGTATACCCTCAGAATTTCAGTCCTGGTTTTTTTGACCTGTGGCGAGGGTCAACCGATGTTCCGCGGCCCGCAAGTCCTCGGGGGTGTTGATGTTGAACAGGATATCGCTGTCGTTAGTCGGTTCAAAAAATATCACTCCAGCGTTTCCAGTCAGCCATGCCCGCAGGCTGTGCTTGCCCTGTTGCACAAACCTTTCCAGATTTCCGGCCATGCCCGGCGCCCACAGGAGCGCCAAGGCGTGCTGTGTACCGCAGCCCGCGTAGACACAACCAAAGCTTTGCATGCCGGTATGGAGGCGATGCACCAGATCCCGGGGCAGAAACGGCAGGTCTACCGCTACCGATATTAAATAGTCATGGGGATAGGCGCACAGGCCGGCGTGTATGCCGGCAAGAGGACCCTGCAAGCCGGCCAGACGATCGGGTATCACCGGCAGTCCGGTCGCGCCGTAAGATTCCGGTGAACGATTACTGCTAATGGCCAGGCCATGGACCTGAGGTGCGAGCCGTTCGATAGCGCGCACCAGCAGGCTCTTTCCAGCAAGGGCGACGAAGGCCTTGTCGTCTCCGTGCATGCGCGATGAATGGCCACCCGCCAGAATAAGACCTATGGTGTTAGGCATAGGCGCACGATACCTAGATTCCTGCATTAGAACCAGGGGCTTGCTTCAAAAAGAAGAAAGCATGCGCGAAAAGCGGGATCACGAGGCAATCAAGATCCGCGGGCACTGTGTGATCCGGCGTACAGAGGGTTCAAGCTTACCGGTGTACATGGTAAGGTTAGCGCCATAATAAAGCGCTGACGACAACCAGCAAGGATATCCATGAACGTCCATACCCGCTACGCCATTTTTTTAATATTGTTCCTGGTCTGTAGCGGTGCCTACAGCGCCGAGGCGCCTTCGACTACACCGGCGGCCGCGCAACCGGAACTCGATGGTACGCACGATCCCCTGGAACGTATGAATCGCGCCATCTATCGCTTTAACAACCGGCTCGACCGGGCGCTGCTCAAACCCGTAGCCAAAGCCTACGACGCGCTCTTGCCCGATCCGGTGCAGCACGGCATTAGCCGGTTCTTCAGCAATCTGTTGTCCCCCACGGTGATACTGAACGATGCCCTGCAGGGCAAGATGCGGCAATCGGCGGCGGATACCGGACGGTTCGTCGTCAATACCACCGTGGGGATCGCGGGCCTGTTCGATGTCGCGACAAAAATGGGACTGCCGCCCCATGACGAGGATTTTGGCCAGACCCTGGGCGTGTGGGGAGTGGGTCCAGGTCCGTATGTGGTATGGCCCTTACTCGGTCCCAAGAATTTGCGCGACAGCGTCGGTTGGGTGGGGGATTATTTCACCCAGCCCATTACCTACGTGGACGATGAGCGCGACCAATGGGGCCTGTGGGCGCTTAACCTGATCGATATGCGCGCCAATTTTCTGGGTGTATCGAACGTGCTGGAGCAGGCGGCTGGCCAGGACGAATACTTGTTCGTGCGCGAGGCCTACGGCCAGCGGCGCACCAATCTGATTTACGATGGAAATCCACCCAAGCCGGAATTTTTTGACGACGACCTCAGTATCGAACCGCCCGAGCCAGCGACCCAGCCTTAGCCGGCTTCGCTGTCGCGGGATTGCGTATTCGCGGGCTGGGCAGGGACTGCTCCAGTACTTTCGCCATCTCGGCGCCTGTTCCCGACAGCGCTCTACCTCGCCCCTCCCTGGGCTCGTCGGCGCCTGCTCCCGGCAGCGCTCTACCTCGTCCATCCATGACAGTCGCAGGACCGTCTTAAGGGTGGCGGGCGCATCTGATCAGTTCCTGCCACTGGTGTAATATCAGACCTGAGAGTATTAATACTACGCCCATTAACACTTCGGGCCCGATGTGCTCGGCATTGAGAGTGTGGCCCAGAACCAACGCAGTCACCGGAGTGATGAGCGTGATCAGGGCAATGCGCCCGGTATCGAGGTGGCTGAGAATATAATAATACATCACGAAGCCGGCCACGGAACCGAATGCGCCCAAGTAAAGTATGGACAACGTGGCCTTCAGCGGAACGGTGTGCGGTAGGCTCGGGCCGAATGCGATCCAGGTCAGCAAATACATAGGCAGGGCCAGTACCAAACCACCGGTCGTGAGCGTCAGTGCCGGCATACGCGTACCGCTACGCTTGATCAACACTGCGCTCGCTACTTGCAACGTGACGGCAGCGAGTATGGCGCCGATACCGTAGACTGATGATGGGCCGAGGGTCAATGCGGTTTTGTATATGACCGCGAGACCTAGTAAGCCTACTAACATGCCCAGGATTTTAAGCGCCGTGAAGCTGCGTTCATGCAGCCACAGACTCGCCATGATGCCGGTAACCAGGGGCGACATGCCGTATAATACTGCGATCAATCCCGAAGGAATAAATTGTGCGCCCCAGTAAGTACACATCATGGCGCCATAGATGGCCGGGGTGGTGGCAAGATAGGCGCGCCGTGCTTGCCGATTCCAGGGCAGGGGACGGCGCAGCAGTTTTAGCAAAGCGATGCACAGCAGTGCACCGATGAGCATGCGTGCTGACACCGCCAATAAAAATCCCGGCCCTTCGCCACTCCATTTCACTGCGATGGGGGTAGTAGACCAAATGATAATCACACCGATATAGGCCGCCGGTACCGACACATCCCTCTCCTTTGTTAGCGGAAAAACTGCTCCTGCGTTTTCCGCACTTCCGCCATCTCGGCGCCTGTTCCCGACAGCGCTCTACCTCGCCCATCCATGGGCTCGCC
>JANOTM010000194.1:0-4333 GCA_031416355.1 Gammaproteobacteria bacterium | reverse complement strand
AGGCCCTGGGCATCGATCAGCATCCATAGCCATCCCAATCCCATCAGCAAGCCGGAAAGCACCGCCGCGAGCAGTCGTAATAAGGCCTGTTTCCAAGAGACACCCTGACCTGTCTGGGTCGTTAGCTTGAGCTGCCAGGCGCGCATGCCTGGTGTCTGGCCGCCGTGCACCCAAAACCCGCCAAAGTAAATGACCGCCACCAGCAGAAGATATCCCTGGAAAAGTGTCCGCCACGGAGAATAAGGGAGTGCATCGCGCGCCAGCATGACCACTGGGAAGGCGGCCACCATCAGTACCCCGGCGAGTACCAGCCAGTCATAGACCATACTACCCATTCGTCGCAACAGGCCTGCTAGGCCGATAGTCGGGTTATGAACAGACATGGTCACGGAACGCAGAACAGCGAAAATGAAGGGTTGTCCACCGATAGGGGAAAACAAAAAAACTGCTGAAATTACGCTTTTTTAACAAGGATTAATCGCTACACCCGTATATTAGAGAATATGCAAGTCATTGATTTTAATTAAATTAGTGAAGTGTACAAAATTTGTTCAATCTAATTCAAATACTCGGGGGAAAGCACTCTACAAGAAAAATAGGCAACTTACGCACACATTTATCCACAGGAATTGTGAACAACTCGTGATACAGACCGAAGGCGAAACTCTAGCATCTCTGGCCCTGGGCGGAAACCTCAGGCGGCAACCGGCTGAACCCGTGAGGCATGCGTGGTAGACGGGGTTGGTGAGCGCAAATAGCAAAGGATTTGTGACTCGCCTCGCGCAAGGGTAGACTACGCCACGGCCACCTAGAGCCACGACCTTGATAAGAATATTCTTACCGTGCGACATACAGGATACGGATGCTATCTAAGACACTTGCCATTTACCTCATCGAATTCGGCCACCTGGCCGCCTATCTAGCGTTGGCCGTGGCCCTGGTCCAGGGCCTGGCGCCCATGGTGGCTTCTATTGCCGGTAGACCGGCACTGGCGCGCCTTAGCATCAACGCCGCGATAGCGGTGTTTGTGCTCACCACCTTGGGCGGCGCGACCCTGGTGTACGCCTTCGTAACGGATAATTTCTCGGTCAAATACGTGGCCATGACGTCCAATTCCCTATTACCGCTTTTGTACAAGGTCACCGCCTTGTGGGGTGGACATGAGGGCTCGTTATATCTTTGGGTGTGGGTACTGACCCTGTACACCATGATGGTGGCGTTCCACGGGGGTAAACGCTACCCGGAGCGTCTACCCGTGATCCTGGCGGTGCAGGGCTGGTTGGCGGCCGGATTTTTTGGATTGACCCTGTTTTTGTCTAATCCTTTTGAGCGTCTGTTTCCGGTACCTATGGATGGGCGCGATCTCAACCCCTTGTTGCAAGACCCGGGTATGGCGTTTCACCCACCCATGTTGTATTTGGGCTACGTGGGATTTTCGGTGCCGTTCGCCTTTGCCATGGCGGCCTTGATTACTCGCTGGAGAAGCGAGTTGTGGATAGGCCTGATCCGTCGCTGGACACTCATTGCCTGGGGATTTCTGACCACCGGCATTATCATGGGCGGTTGGTGGGCCTATTACGAACTGGGATGGGGCGGCTACTGGGCCTGGGACCCGGTGGAAAACGCCTCGTTCATGCCGTGGTTGGTGGGCACCGCGCTCATTCACTCCATCACGGTGCAGGAACGCCGTCGCATGCTGCATGCATGGAACATCTTTTTGATCATTACCGCCTTTTCATTGTCCTTGCTGGGCACGTTCCTGGTGCGCTCCGGGGTGTTGTCATCGGTGCACGCGTTTGCGGTCGATCCGGGTCGCGGCGCTTATATTTTGGGCTTTATGGTGATCACCCTAAGCATCTCCTTTGGTATTTTTCTGGCGCGCGGGCGTTATCAGGCGGCGGAGGAAGGGGTTACCACACCGCTGTCGCGCGAATCCATGTTTGTATGGAACAACGTGCTTTTTACCGTGGGCGCGGCATCGGTGCTCCTGGGTACGCTTTACCCGCTGGCCCTAGAGACCTTGACCGAAGCCAAGATCACCGTGGGCGCACCGTATTTTAATGCGGTCATGGTGCCGATTTTCCTGGTGATCATGCTGCTCATGGCCATCGCCCCCTTGGTGCCGTGGCGCAAGGCCAATGCGCAACGTCTGCGTAGCCGCCTGATGGTGCCCGTGGCCTTGGGCGTAACGGCATTGGTGGTCATGGCGCTGACGGTGCGGCCGCTGCACTGGACCGGTGTGATCGCCGTGGGCTTGATAGGTTTTGTGCTTGGCACCTTGATCACCGATCTGGCGCGCGCGGTACGCCAACGGCGTGAACAACACCCAGGTTTGGGCCGGGTGTTCGCCACGGTGCGCACCATACTCGGCAATCGCCGCCATTATGGCGGGATGCTGGTGCATTTTGGTATCGCGGTCATCGCCATGGGCTTGGTGGGTGCGGGGCTGTTCCGGGTAGAAAAATCCGTGGTTATGGCGCCGGGAGAAGTAGTAGAGATTGGAGGCGAGCACCTGCGGTTTGACGGTGTCGCCGTGGTGGCGGGCCCGAATTACAGCGCGCGCCAGGGGCATTTAGTCCTATTGGGCAGCGGCCGTGCCTTGACCCCCGAACGGCGCAACTACCCGGTACAGCAAATGCCGACCACCGAGGCGGCGATCGATTCCACCCTGATGCGCGATGTCTATGTGGTAATGGGCGAACCTAGCGGCAGCCCAGAGGCGCCGCGCTGGGCTGTACATGTGTATTTCAACCCACTCGTCCAGTTGATCTGGTTGGGCGGGTTGATCTGCATATTGGGCCTGGGTCTGACGCTGAGCTTCAAGGTGCGACGGCGTGCCCTGGTGGAAAACGTCTTACCGGCCCATGCCGAATAAAGGTCCTGTTATGCGTTGGTTGGTGTGCTTGTCCTGCTTGACCTTGCTTGCGAGTTCCCCGCTCCATGCCCTAACGGCCGGCTCGCCGCAGGTGGCGAGCGTGGCGGAAGATCCCTTGGAGCGGCAGATGTTGGAAATCGCCAAGGACCTGCGCTGTGCCGTGTGTCAGAACCAACCGGTAGCGGAATCTAACTCGGACCTGGCCAAGGACATGCGCGTCATTATCCGCGAGCAGCTCGTGGCCGGTAAATCGCGCGCCGAGATTCTAGATTATTTTGCCCAACGCTACGGCGATTATGTACTTCTTAAGCCACCGTATGCGCGCACCGGCACGGTCTTATGGATATTGCCGCCGGTGCTATTACTGCTGTTAGCGGTGTTAGCCTGGTTCTTTATACGCCGGCATGCCCAGTATCAGCCTCCGCCGGTGCCGCCACCCCTTTCCGCAGCCGACCAAGCGCGCATACGCGCCGCCCGACAACAGGATTGACCCCATGACATGGTTATTGTTTGCCGGCGCCGCCCTCATGGCCGGCATTATCGGATTCCTTGTTCTGCCCTTGGTGCGCAGCCAGCGCGCCCCGGCGCTACCGCAGCATCATGAGATATTAATAGTACGCGACCGCTTGCTGGCGCAATTAAACGAGCTGGATGCAGAGCGCGCCGATCACGGCGTGGATCAACAGGTGGCGCAGGACGAAGAGTTACGCTTGTCCGGGGAGCTGGCAGAAATTCTCCGGCGCTTGGAGAGTGCAGCCTCGGTGAAACCCGAGCAAGGGCAAGCCAGTGGCCGGCGATTATGGATCACCACCCTGGTGGTACTGTCCTTGGCCATACCCGCGGTAGCAGTGGGATTGTATACATTACAAAATGGCGCCGTGTTCAAGAATCTTGCGCGCCTAGAGGAAGGTCGTTCGATATCGCCGCAGGTGCCGCCCATGGTACTGGAAATGGTGGCGCGCTTGGAAAAGCGCCTGGCGGAACAACCCAACGATGCTGCCGGCTGGGCGCGCCTGGGCATTTCCTACGCCAATCTGGGGCGCATGGGTGATGCCCGAGAGGCCTATGCCAAGGCCTATGCCCTGGCGCCGGACAATATGGAAGTGCTGGTGGATTACGCTTGGGTATTGTATTCCGAGAATCCTAAAAACACCGAGGGTAAGGTGTTCGAACTGTATACCCAAATTTACCGTGATCAGCCGCAGAATCCGGATGCCCTGTGGTTTCTGGGTTTGGCTGCCTTTCAGCAAGGCGATTACGCCAAGACCATTAAATATTGGGATCGGCTACAGAAGGTGTTGCCGCCGGATAGCCCGGCGGTGGAGAATGTGCGCGCGGCGATTGCGCAGGCGCGAGAGAAGAAGGCCGGTAAGTAGGTGTTTTGTTGGGTTGTGCCGCGCTCCCGCGCGGGCCTTAAAACCTACGCGGGCGCTCCGCCCCTGCACCCCGGGTTACTTT
>JANOTM010000193.1:0-1591 GCA_031416355.1 Gammaproteobacteria bacterium | reverse complement strand
GGAGCGCAGGGGACCGCGCTGGTTTTGCGCGGCGAGCGATGGGGGTGTGCTTTCTTTTGGTTACTTTGCTTTGCACAAGCAAAGAAAAGTAACCCGGGGTGCAGGGGCGGAGCGCCCGCAATTAGCTTTTAAAGCTGCGCGCTAGCGCGGCACAACAAATCGACTAGGTCACCAGAAAAATCCCACATTGAAATAGCTCAACATCATCATGTCTCACAATTCCCCTTCCGTCAAAAGGGACAGGGCCTTAATCGCTTCCCTAGCGCGTCAACAAACCGAACAGATGCACTCCCACCATCAAACTCGCCACCACCAACCAAAACAACAGCACCCGCCACACCAAGGCCACTACCCGCCGCACATGGCCGGCATCTGCTAATGCCATAGGTGTCACCATCTTGTTGCCATAGGCGTCCTCGTGCTCCGCGTCCTCGCATGCGCCAAGGTGCATGGCGCCCAGACCCGAAGCCAGGAGTGGACCGCTATTGATATCCGACCACATACCGGCATGGCGTCGCCAGCAATGCAATGCATCTTCGAAACTGCCCATGACGGCATAGCTCAGCGCGGTAAGACGCGCCGGTATCCAATTGAGTAGATCATCCAGACGCGCGGCCGCCCAACCGAACTCGGCGAAGCGCTCGGTGCGATGGCCCCACAACTTGTCCTGTACCGCCACCGTACGCTGTAATACCGCACCTACGGGGCCGAGCAGTATGAACCAAAACAGCGGTGAGATGACCAGCGAATTGGCCTGCTTGAGCACTGCCTCGATGGTCGCGTGGGCGATGCCCGCCTCGCTTTGCTCTACCGACGGTTTGCCCGTGAGTTTTTCCAGGCTGGCCTGGGCGCCGGCGAGATCGTTGTTTTCCAGGGCGCCGGACACCGTCTGCGCCACACTACCCAGGAGATAAAGATCCACACACAGATATAACACCACCACATTGAATATCAGTTCCAGCAAACCGGCCATTTGGCCCAGGAGATACCAGGCAAGGAAAATGCCGATGCTGATGGGCACCGTCGCCAGAAATACCGCGCTCACGCCTTGTATGCGCGAGCCGGCATTGAAGCGCTGTTCTATGGCTTCGGCCCAATCGCTGTACCACTCCCAAACCTTGGAGGATTTGCGTTCCGGCGTTAACCGATCCAACAGGATCGCAAATAATATTGCCACGAGGGTAAGCGCCATACTGTTCCCAAATAGATGTCGGTTCGAAGACGATTAATGTACCGGCCTAGGGCGTAGTGGCGCAAGCGCTATCGCCACTAGATAGCCGCTCGATACCGCGCCCAGTCGAAATGCGGACCTGGGTCGGTCTTACGTCCCGGTGCGATGTCGTCGTGTCCATAGATTCGTTCACGGGTAATGCCCGGGTAGGCGCGCATAATGGCACGAGTAAGCTCGGACAAGGCGTGATACTGCGCGTCTTCGAACGGCACGCTGTCGGTGCCTTCCAATTCTATACCTATGGAAAAATCGTTTACCCGCTCCCGCCCCTCGCAGCGGGAAACCCCCGCATGCCAGGCGCGTTTCTGGAACGGAACAAACTGGATAATCTCGCCATCGCGCCGGATCAGCGCGTGGGCG
>JANOTM010000192.1:0-2775 GCA_031416355.1 Gammaproteobacteria bacterium | reverse complement strand
GTTGGTTTGGATTGATGTAACCCCCTTTGAGCTCGCCGAGCACCGCAGGCCCACCGAGGAGGTGTCGCGAGCACTGTCTGAGCATTGCCTCATATAAGGCAATGCGAGTAGCGGAGCCCCGGTGGGGCGAGGAGCGCAGGGAACCGGGCGGTTTTTGCCCGGCGAGCGATGGGGTGTGCTTTCTTTTGGGTACTTTTCTTTGCACAAGCAAAGAAAAGTACCCCAGGGTGCAGGGGCGGAGCGCCCGCAATTAGCTTTTAAAACCCGCGCGCTAGCGCGACAATAATCGCATGCACTGGCGAACGATACCCATCCTACCCATTTAACCCCCCGAGCACCCACGTCACCAAAATCAATGTCTCGATAATTTCACAGGTAGCACCCAAGGTATCGCCGGTAGTGCCGCCTATGCGCTTGATCATCAGCCGACGTAACAGATAAACACCTGCAACCGTCACGCCCAGTAATAATAATCCCAGGCCCGGCGCTAGCGCGACCACGCCCGCGGCACACGCAACAAGTATCCCCACCGCAGTGCGGCGCGGCAGATATTGTGCCTGTGCCGATCCCAGGCCATGCGCGCGCACATATGCGGTGGTCAGAAACACGCCGACCATGGCCGCGCGCCCCAGCAGAGGTGCCAACAACAGGGCAGGCCAGACTTTATAATGCGCGAGCGCAGAGAGGGCGGAGAATTTCACGATCAACACCAGTACCACTAGCATGATGGCGGCCGGGCCACTGCGAGGATCGTGCAAAATTTCCAGGGTACGCGCGCGGTCACCGTGCCCACCCAGCCAGGCATCGGCGCTGTCCGCCAAGCCATCGAGATGCAGGCCGCCGGTGACCAGCACCCAGGCCGTTAACAGCAAGGCGGCGCGTACCCCAGCGTCGCTCGCCGCCAAAGCGGTATGCATAAGCACCAGCAGGGCGCCGATGATTAGGCCGATGAGTGGGTAGTAAAGCACCGAACGTCCACGGTCCTGGGGTGTGTACTCCTTTAATATCGGCGCCGGCAGGCGCGTGAGAAATTGCAGGGCGATCCAGAACGCGCGCACGGGGTGATTACAGACTACCTGCGTGGAACATCAGCCGCGGCAGCGGACCCTCGCTGTGATGATCGATTTGTACGCGGCTCATACTGGCATTGGGCACATGGATGCGGAACATGCGCTCCAGGGGCATGTTCAGCACATAACTGAGCAGCAGGCGTATAGTGCCCGCGTGACACACCAACAGTAGGTGTCGCCCGGCGTGGCGTGCCAGTAAGTCTTCCCAGGTGGCCATGACGCGCGCGCGGAACGCGGAGAGTTTTTCCCCACCCGGTGGTGTGTGGTGGATAGGGTCGCGCCAGAAGCGCATGAGTATATCCGCATCGGTACGCAGTAATTCCGCTGCGGTGCGTCCCTCCCACGCGCCGAAGCCGAGCTCCATCAGGCGTGGCTCCATCTCTAGCGGCAAGGTGTGATGGTGGGCGAGTTCCTGGGCAAAGTGGCTGCAGCGGCATAAGGTCGAGCTAACGATGACATCCCAGGGATGGGCTTCGCCCACGGCGCTGCGCATCTGCATCCAACCCTTATCGCTCAGGGGATCATCGATCTGGCCGCGATAACGGCGGCCTCCCACCGGCTCGCCGTGACGTAGTAAATCGATGGTGGTGGAAACAGGGTTGGTCATGGGGTGTTTAATGTGCAGTGTTCTACCTAAGAGCCATTTTTTCTGAGACGCATGATGCTATCCCTTACCTTGCATCTTGCCCGGTTCCCACAGTACATCGGCGCGTCCCGCCTGAGCGTTAAGTGCGCGCGCCATGACAAACAATAGATCCGACAAGCGATTGAGATATTTGGGCGTGACCGGATTGAGCGCTTCGCTCTTGCTCAGGGTAACGGTTCGGCGCTCGGCGCGCCGGCATAGGGTGCGCGCCAAGTGGCATACGGCGGCGGCACGACTGCCGCCGGGGAGTATAAATTCCTTGAGCGGTGCGAGATTGGCATTGAGGCGATCAAGACCCTGTTCCAGCCTGTCTACCTGGGCATCGACCATGGCGACGCGTCCGGGTATGCAGAGCTCGCCGCCGAGATCGAATAACTCGTGCTGGATATCCGTCAGCAGATTGGCAATGTCGCCTGGTGGGCATTCGGTGAGGAGCACGCCGATACAGCTATTGAGTTCATCCACGGTGCCGTAGGCCTCGACCCGCGCCGCGTCTTTATCGACGCGTGCGCCGTCGCCGAGACCAGTGGTGCCGGCATCGCCGGTGCGGGTATAGATTTTGGATAATCGATGGCCCATTAATGGTCTCCTTGCAAGCGGTAGATAACGGGAATTTGCATGGCGAGGCGGCGCCCTTGGAGCAGATCGGCGGCTTCGATAATGCGCTCCACCCTGCGCAGGGAGTGGAGCGCCGAGCTGTCTAGTACGGCAAAGCCGGAGCTGCGGGCGACGTGTATTTTCTGCAGGCGGCCGTCGGATTCCACATCGAACGCCACCATAACGCTACCTTCCCAGCCGCGTAAGCGTGCCAGGGTGGGATAATCGAAATGGCGCGCCAAGTCGGCGTGCAGTCGCGCTTCGATGGTGGTGAACGCATCACGCGCAGTGTTGGCCACGGCGGACGTTGCCGGCGCCGCAGCCGATAGGGAGGTTGCGTTGCCGGCCGGCGGTGTTTGCGGGATGGCGAGTATGGCCGGTGGGTGTTGGGGATTGCTTGACTGCCGCACCGGCATGGCAGGTGCGGCAGTCACAGCTGACACGGCGCGTACATTGTCTACG